>JADZBY010000160.1 GCA_020851855.1 Anaerolineae bacterium | reverse complement strand
TTTGCGCCCCGGCGGCGCATTGTGGGCGTCGCGCTGGTGCTCTTGCTCATCGCCGGGCTGTGGCTGAGCATCGCCGCCGGACTCGCGCCGGATGCCCTGGTGGCGCGCATCTCGGACTTTGCCCAGGACTTGACCGGCTTCGAGGATGTGCGGGGCCGCGCCATCAGCGACGAAAACTACGCCGTGGTCGAGCGGCTGGCGCACTGGCAGGCGGCTATCTCTATGGCGAGCGAGGCGCCATGGCTGGGCGTGGGCTTTGGCAACTACGAGATCGCCTACCCACGTCACGCGCTGGTCAACTGGCCGATGGCGCTCGGCCACGCCCACAACTATTACCTGAATCTGCTGGCGGAAACGGGAATCGTCGGCCTCGCCGCGTATCTGGCCGCCTGGGCCGCCATTCTCGCGCTCACCCTGCGCGCCTTGCGCCGAACCACCGCTTTACGGCGTGGTATCGCGCTCGGATTGCTCAGCGCCTGGGCGCACCTGGCCGTTCATAGCCTCTTCGATAAGCTGTATGTCAACAATTTGTTCTTGCACCTTGGTGCGATGCTTGGGATAATTGGCGTTTTGTTGCTCGCCGGCGGCCCGTCCCCGGCTCAACCTGTGAATGGCACTGGCGACGTTCAGGAGTCGCGTGATCAAGCGTATGCAGCATATCGAGCGCATGAGCCAGAATAACGACGATATTCGCGCCACGCAGGGCGGTTTCCTGACCCGGCTGAATGACCGGCACGGCTACATTCGCCGCTTCAGTCTGCGGTACGGCGGCAGCAGGGCAAAAGAACTGGAACGCCTGATCAAGTTCCTGTTCGTCGGCGGCCTGGGCGCGATCATCGACCTGGGATTGACCAACTTCCTGATGATCTACGTCTTCCATGTCCAGGATGGCGACGTGCTGCTGGTCACCCTCAGCGCGTGCATCGGCTTCACGACGGCGGTGTGCAGCAATTTCTTCTGGAACCGGTACTGGACCTATCCCGACTCGCGCTCGCGCAGTGTGCGCCGCCAGCTCGTCCAGTTCTTCATCGTCAGCGTGATCGGGCTGGGCGTGCGCGCGCTGACCGTATCGATGTTCACCAACCCGTTTGCGGACGTGGTGCGCCGCGTGACCGGCGCGATGAACCTCGACCTGGCCGGCTACACGCAGTACAAGCTGGGCGCGAACCTCGCCATCATGCTCGCGCTGGTCATCGTCGCCTTCTGGAATTTCCTGGCCAACCGCTTCTGGACGTACAACGACGTGGGATGAAGAGTCTGGCGGCGCTTTCCCCGCTCGTGATCTGGTAGGGCGGCAGCCATGCCGCCCGGCCCCATTCTGCCCATCGGAATCGACTACACCCCGGCTTATGAACAGGGCGGCGGCATTGGCCGTTACGTGCGAGAACTGGTGGCCGCGCTGGCCGAGTATGACGCCGAGACGCCCTATCGCCTGTTCGTGGCCGGCGCAAACCGCAAGCCGCTGCCCACGCCGCCCGGCCCAAACTTCAGCTATGCGCCCTGCCGCCTGACGCCGGATTGGCTGGCGCGGCTGTGGCACCGGGCGCGGCTGCCCATCCCGGTCGAATGGTGGACCGGGCCGCTGCGCCTCTATCACGCCACCGATTTCACCCTGCCGCCCGTGCGGCGGGGCGCACCCACCCTGCTCACCGTGCACGACCTGTCCTTCGTCCGTGTGCCCGGCGCAGCCAGCCCGTCGCTCAAAGCCTACCTCGACCGCGTCGTGCCGCGCTCCGTGTATCGCGCCGACCACGTGCTGGCCGATTCGCAGGCGACCAAAGACGATCTCGTGGCGCTCTATCGCACGCCGCCCGAAAAAGTGACCGTGCTGCTGAGCGGCGTGCACGCGCGTTTCAGGCCGACGCACGATGCGACGCTGCGGGCGCGTTATGGCATCGGCGAGCGACCGTTTGTGCTGGCCGTGGGCACGGTCCAGCCGCGCAAGAACTACGAGCGGCTGATGCGCGCATTGGCCGGGCTGCCGGATTCGCTGTCCGAGGTGCAGCTCGTCATCGCCGGTGGGCGGGGCTGGCTGGAAGGGCCGATCTACGCGGCGGTCGAGGCGCTTGGCCTGCGTGATCGGGTCCATTTCATCGGCTTCGCGGCGGACGAGGACCTGCCCGCGCTGTACACGGCGGCGCGTTGTCTGGCGTTCCCGTCGCTGTACGAGGGCTTCGGATTGCCCATCCTCGAAGCGATGGCCTGCGGCGCGCCGGTCCTGACCTCGAACGTCTCTTCTCTGGTCGAGGTGGCGGGCGACGCGGCGGTGCTGGTCGATCCTCACTCGGAAGCCAGCATCCGCGACGGTCTGGCGCGCATCCTGACCGACGACTCCCTGCGCGAGCGGCTCGTCGCGGATGGATTTCGGCAGGCGGCGGCGTTCACCTGGGCGCGGGCGGCGGCGCACCTGCGCGACCTGTACGCGCGCTTCGCCCGCCCCTCTCGGTGATATAATCACGGCCATCAGCAAAGGTGAGCGCCAATGGATCGCGATACATTCCTGCGCATCTTTCAGGCGGAGGTTCAGACCTACACACAGCTGTCGGTGACGGAATCCGGCGGCTGGATCGTCAAGGGCTTTGTGGACGTGTTCCGGCGGCTATATGCTGTGCCGCGCGATACGAAAGTCGTGGCGCGCGTGCTCGAAACTTTGCTCGCGCCGCGACTGGCCGAATTTGCCGAACAACACGGTTATGATCTGCGCTTTCCGCAACAGCAGAACTTCTATCCCGACGTTGCTTTCGTCTCACGTGCTGATCCGCAAGAGAAACATGCGGTCGACATCAAGAGCAGCTACCGGACCGGTGGCCTGCACATCAATGGCATGGCACTCGGAGCCTACACCGGTTATTTTCGAGATCGAAACAGTTTGAAAAACGCCCTGTTCTCCTACAATAGCTTCCAGAGTCACCTCGTGCTCGGCATCATTTATTCGCGCGCTGAACCATCCGACGAGCCGCAACCTTTCGCCTATGCCCTTGATGATCTG
>JADZBY010000159.1 GCA_020851855.1 Anaerolineae bacterium | reverse complement strand
GGCGTCGGACCTCACCGCACCGCGCCTGCTCCGTTACGCACGGTTCGCCGGGCTGGCGCTGTTGATGATCGGCCTGAGTGGGTTGGCGGCGGTCGGCAGCGCGAGCATCACCGACGAGTACCTCGACCGCATCCAGTTCGGGCAGGCGGCGGGCATCGCGCTGTTAAGCTGTGTCGCCCTCTTCGCACTGTCCGAAGGGCTGGCGGCGCTCGCGGCGCGGCTGGGGTGGGCGCTGCCGGGCCACGTGCTCGGCGCGGTCCTGTGTGCGGCGCTGCTCATCGGCCCCGGACTGGCCCTGACCGTCGCGTACCGTGACTTCGCCGCCGCGTCGCGGGCCGAGATCGAGCACCTGAGCGCGGCCATTCTCGACCGGCGCGGCCTGTTCGGGCGTCCACTGCATCTCATCGTCGTCACCGAGCCGGATTGGCCCGCCGCCCGCTTTCTGAACGCCTCGGACGTCATCCTGCACGAGGCGCAGCAGGCCATCTGGGCGCGCGGCGGCGACGCCACACTCGACATCCTCAAAGTGGGCGCGCTGCCGGACCAGTACCAGACCGAGCCGGGCACGTGCAACGCACGCTACGGCGAAGCGTCTGCTGGGCCGTGCCTTGCCGAGACGGAGATCATGGGCAGCCGGTGGGCGGCGGTGCGGTCCGCGCCGCTGGAGAACGTGGTCGTGGCGCGCTACGACACAGAGAGTCATACGCTGCGCCCGGTCGGGGAGATTCTGCTTGCCGCGCTGGATGGTTACAACATCGGCACGGCAGGTCCGGCGCTTCTCAAGAGCAGCCCGGCGCGGCTGCTCGCGCCGATAGACCAGGTCCCATAAGGAACCCTCACCCCCTGCCCCCTCTCCACGCGGCGCACCGCGTAGAGGGGGGAAACGGCGCAGCAGACGACGCGGACAGGGGCCGGGGGTGAGGCGCTTCTCACATCTTCATCTTCGGGTCGAGCGCGTCGCGCAGGCCATCCCCGATGAAGTTGATAGCCAGCACCGTGGCCACGATCAGCGCGCCGGGAGCCATCCACATCCACCACGCGCGCTGCAATACGTCCTGCGCACGCTGCAAGATGTTGCCCCAGGTCGCGGTTGGCGGCATCACGCCAAAGCCCAGGAAGCTCAGGTACGCCTCGGTGATGATCGCGTTGCCCACGCCCAGCGTGGCAGACACGACGATCACCGCGATGCAGTTGGGCAGGATGTGCACCAGGATGATGCGCGAGCTGCGCGCGCCGAGCGCCCGCGCCGAAAGCACAAAATCCTGCTCTTTGAGCGTCAGCACGAGCGAGCGCACCAGCCGCGACAACCCCATCCAGCTGGTGAAGCCGATGATGGCCACGATGGCGATGACGCTGGCGCTCAATTGCCGCCCCAGGACGTTGATCGTCGCCGTCGAGCCAGCGAGCGCGCGCGAGAGCAGCAAGAGCAGGATCAGCGTCGGGATGGACAGAAGCGCCTCGACAAAGCGCATAGAGACGGTGTCGAACCAGCCGCGAAAGAAGCCCGCCAGCAGCCCCACGACCGTGCCGAGCAGGATGGCAATCGTCACCGACAAAATGCCGATCATGAGCGAGATCTGCCCGCCGTAAATCACGCGCGCCAGAATATCCCGCCCGACCTGATCCGTGCCCAATGGGTGCGCGCTGCTGGGCGGCTGGAACTTCTCGACGACGTTCACCTTGTTGGCGTAGTCTTCGCTGTAAAACGTCGCGCCGACCGTGACGAACAGCACGACCATGAGCAATATCAACGAGCCGATGACGGCCATGCGGTGGCGCAGGAAACGCCGCGCCGCCATCCGCCACAGCGACTCCGGGCGCACTTTCTCGTCGCTGAGGCTGAGCACGCCGCCCGCCGCCTTCGAGGTAATTGCAGTATCGGCCATGGTGCGCCCTCGCTCAGCTATAGCGGACCCGTGGGTCCAGGACGGCATACAGGACGTCGGTCACCAGCTGGAAAAAGACGACGGCAACCGCCGTCATGAGCACGAAGAAGATCAGGACCGGCGCGTCGGATACGTCCAGACTGCCGATGAACAGCTGCCCCATGCCCGGCCAGCCGAAAATGCGCTCGGTAACCACCGCGCCGCTCAGGATGAACGGGATGTCCAGGCCGATGAGCGTGACGATGGGCAGCGAGGCGTTCTTCAGGGCATGGATGAGCACCACGCGGCGCTCCGGCAAGCCTTTGGAACGCGCCGTGCGCACGTAGTCCGAGTTCACCACTTCCAGCATACTGGCGCGAATGTAGCGGCTGTACCCGGCAATCTGGATCAGGGCCAGGCTAGTCACCGGCAAGACAAGATGCCACGCCAGATCGGCTACTGTGCGGCCACCGCGTGCGCTGTACATGCCCTGCACGGGCAGGTAGGGCAGCCCCCATTCTTTGAACCAGACGGCGAAGACCTGCACCAATAGCAGCGCGATCAGGAAGATCGGGAAGGAATAGGTGATGAACGCGAGGGTGGTGAACACGTTGTCAAAGGTGGAATACGGCCTGAGCGCCGCCCAGATTCCGATTCCCAGCGAGACGAGTATCGTCACCGTGAAGGCGGTAAACCCCAGGAGCAGCGTGTTGGGCAGGTACGTGCCCACCACTTCCAGCACCGGCTTCTGGTACTGGAACGAGTTGCCGAAGTCCAGGCGCAGGATACCCCGCAGCCCGCCCGGCTTATCGACGACGCCGTCGCCATCCGAGTCGCGCAGCCGCCAGTCGTCGCCGATGAGCCACGTGACGAACTGGTGCGGGAACACCGGCTCGTCAAGGCCGAATTTGGCGCGCAACAGGGCGCGGTCGCGCTCTCGGACGCGCGGGTCCTGGGCCATGATGCTCAGGGGATCGCCGGTCAGCTTGAGCAAGAAAAAAACGATGACGGCGATGATTGCCAGCAGGGGTATCGCCTGTAGGGTTCGCCGCAGAATATATCGGCCCATCGCGCGCATCCTCAGTAAGAATAACGAACAGATCAGGGAATGAGGGGCGGCCAGGTGGCCGCCCCCCACAACCTTCACGCGGCGACGCTATGCCTCAGTTCGCAGGCGTGAAGAACTCGACGTTGGCGAAGTAGTTCGCCACGTATGTGCCGATCAGGTTCTTATCCGGGATGGTGACCCGGTCTGCCGCGACCGCGTACCACGTCGGGCGCAGGTACAGCCCGTGCCAGAACTGGCCGTCAAAGAAGTGCTGGTACTCTTCCTGGGCCAGCGCCAGCCGCTCTTCCGGATCGACCGTCGAGAGCACCAGCAGGTCCAGCTCGTCAAAGCGCGGATCGCAGAAGCCCCAGCCGTTGTTGCCGTTCGGATTCTCGGCGGACGGGATGCCCTCGCAGCCAAACCAGTCCGGCGCGTTGGCAGCGGGCGAGAGCGCATCCGTGCTCAGCGCGAAGAGCGCCATGTCGAAGTCGCCGGTGTCCAGGATGCCGCGCTCCAGGAAGTCTGCGAAGAGCAGGCCCGACGGGACCGGGTAAAGCTGCGTGCCCACGCCGACTTCGTCGAGGTAACCCTGGATGGCGACCTGGTAGTCCATGCGAATCTGGCGGTTGGTGGTGAACCAGCGCAGGATCAGCTCCATGCCGTCCTTGTCGCGGGTTCCGTTTTCGTTCGAGTCGACCCAGCCGGCTTCGTCAAGCATCTGCTTGGCCAGATCGGGATCGTACTCCAGGAACGGGAAGTCTTCGGGCAGGAACTTGGCCGAGAACCAGGACTTGGCAAGCTCCGTGCCGGGGCCGACGAGCTGTTCGGCCAGCGTGGCGCGGTCGATGGCGTGGACAATCGCCTTGCGCACATTCACATCCAGCAGCGCCGGGTGGGTCTTATCCGGGCGCAGGTTCATCCAGATCGCGTCGCCGTACACGCCGGGCGTGCCGAACACCTCAACGCCCTCGATGCTCTCGTAGTCGGCCACCTGAGGATCGGGGAAGTTGAAGGCGATGTCGATCTCGCCCGCGCGCATGGCGTTGACCATCTGCTGCGTGTCTTCGATGAAGCGCACGATCACCTGGTCAAAGGCCGGGGCCTGGCCGTCCCAGTACTCGTTGCGATCAAAGGTCATGCCCTCGCCCACGCGCCACTCGCTCAGCACATAGGGGCCATACCCGACCACGCCCTCTCCGGAGAAGTACGGGTGGTTGTCGATGTTGCCATCGGCGGCCAGCATGTCGGCGAAGAGGTGCTGGGGCAGCGCCCACGCGCCGAACAGGATGTTGCTGCTCTGGAAGTCCGGGTAGGGCTGGTTGTAGGTCAGGACCACGGTCCGATCATCGACCTTCTCGACGCTCTCGACCACATCCGGGTACGAGCCGCGCTGGAAGGTGAAGGCCGCCGGGTTCATCTGCATCTCGTGGTAGAACATCAGGTCATCGGCGGTGATGGGTTCGCCGTCCGACCACTTGATGCCTTCCTTGAGCGTGTAGGTGACCTGCGTATTGCCGTTCTCCAGCGTCTTCACCAGGCCGTTGTCGAAGGTCGGGATTTCTTCGACCATGATGGGGAAGATCGTGTAATCGCCGTACCAGTCCCAGACGCCGCGCCCGTAGAAATTCGTGAGCAGGGTGCCGAAGGTCATGTCGACGCGGGGCGAGAGCAACTCCGGCTCTTGCTCCCAGCCGATAACGAGGACTTTGGGGTCCTGTGCGGTCGCGGGCGCGGCGACGCCGAAGAGCGTCAGCGCCAGGACCAACACGAGGGCGAGTCCTACTAAACGACGCGAGGTTCTCATGGCAATTTCTCTCCTTTAACGTCCTAATTGTGATGCGGCACAAAAAGGGTGGGTATGCCTACCCGCGCCGCCAAACATAGCCGTTCAGCGCACGCTGAACACAGTGTACCGCCCTCGTCACCGCCCCGCAAGCGACCAGTTCAGGCGAATCTGTGCGCCAATCGGCCCGGCAAACGGCTTCGTTTGGCGTGTTCTCTCAACAAACTACCCTGCATACGCTGCCTTCCGCATCCCGTGCGCTGGCGACTTGCACAGAAAGTGACTTCTATCACTATTGCCGGAATAATCGGCCTTGTTATAATGTGATCCTGTAATGTTAAGTTCATCGCCTCGTCGTGACCGACGTCGTAGCCCAGGCGATTTCTAATCCTTTCAGGCAATCCGTGAAGGGAGCAGCAGGCCTGCTTCAGCCTTCAAGAATTGCGCGCGCAGTGTCTTTTGCCCTTTTTGCAGGAGTTCCGCACATGAAGAAGATCGTCCTTTTCGTATTGGCCTGCGTCTTTGCTCTGGGTGCGTTCGTGGGCCTCGGCCTGCCCGCCCAGGCGCAGGGTGTTGACCTGTCGCAAATCACCATCGGCCTATCCATGTACACGCTCAGTGCACCGTATTTTGCCGCCCAGGCTGCCTCAGTCGAAGCCCGCGCCAAAGAGCTGGGCATGAACGTCATCTCCGTGGAAGCCGGCAACGACCTCAACAAGCAGCTTGCCGACGTCGAAGACTTGATCGCACGCGGCATTGACGTCCTGATCTTCAACCCGAAGGACCCGCTCGGTGCCGTTCCGGCGACCAAGATGGCGACCGCCGCTGGCATCCCCGTCTTCATCATCGATAGCTCCATCGACGCTTCTGCCGACTTCGTGACGACGGTCCAGTCGAACAACCTGGCCAACGGCGAAGAAGTGGGCATCTGGCTCGCCAACCGGATGGGTGAGGAATTCATCCGCATGGCGCTGCTCAGCGGCTCGCAGGGCAACCCGGTAGGCAAGGAACGCCGTCAGGGCGTGTTCCGTGGCCTGATCGAAGAACAGCTTCGCGACCGCAACCGCGCCACGTTCGAGATCGTGGCCCAGGGCTGGGGCGAGTGGGCGCATGAGGGCGGCCTGAACGCGATGGAAGACATCCTGGTCGCCTTCCCGGACATCAACGTCCTGCTGTGCGAGAACGACAGCATGTGCCTGGGCGCGATGAAGGCCATCGAAGAAGCGGGCAAGACCGAGGACATCCTGGTCCTGGCAGCCGCCGACGGTCAGAAGGAAGCCCTGGAACTGATCAAGACCGGCGAATACGGCGCGACCGGCCTGAATGACCCGGCGCTCGTGGCGCGCACCGCCGTGGACCTCGTCGTCGAGTACCTGAATGGCCGCCGCGACTTCGCCAAGGTCATGTACACGCCCGCCGTGGCCATCACGCAGGAAAACGTCGACCAGTTCTATAATCCGGATGCGATCTTCTAGTCGTCGCTCCCGATCCGATAGTAGCCATGAGGGCGGGCCGCGTTGGCCCGCCCTTCTCAATACAGACCACAACGACGGTACGACGGGGAGCCTGTTGCGCCAATCGCACAAGCGTTGCGGCAGACGATTCGTTACAATGGGGCATTGTGCTCCGGTCTGGCGGCTCATCCGGCATAAATGCCTTTTGCATTAAAAGTGAGCATCCACGGTGACAGATATTCAGCCTCGCGTCGAACTAATTGACATCAGCAAAGCCTTTCGCGGCGTCCACGCCCTGAAAAACGTCAGCTTCAGCGTGCTGCCCGGCGAGATTCATGCGCTGGTCGGGGAAAACGGCGCGGGCAAGTCGACCTTGATGAAGATTCTGTCCGGCGCGTATCAGCGCGACACAGGCGCGATCAAGATCGACGGCCAACAGGTCGAAATCCGCAATCCACACGATGGCCGCCAGCAAGGCGTCGGCATCATCTACCAGGAATTCGCCCTCGCCACCGACCTGACCGTCGCGGAGAACCTGTTCATCAAGCACCTGGGCAGCGGGCGCGGCATTGTCCGCTGGGCCGAGCTGTACCGCAAGGCCGACGAGCTGATCCGCAGCGTCGGTTTTGTCATCAATCCCCGCCTGCGCGTGCGCGATCTGAGCGTCGCGTACCAGCAGATGGTGGAGATCACCAAGGAATTTGCCGAGAACGTCAAGATTCTCGTTCTGGACGAGCCGACTGCCGTGCTTGCGCCGAAAGAAGTGGAACAACTCTTCCAGGTACTCCGCCGCCTGAAGAGCCAGGGCATGAGCTTTGTGCACATCACACACCGCCTGGATGAAGTCTTCCAGATTGCCGACCGGATCACGGTGCTGAAGGACGGCGAAGTGGTCGGCACGGTGGTGACATCCGAGGTCAGCAAGGACGACATCATCAACATGATGATCGGGCGTAAGCTGTCCACGATGTACCCGGAACGCGAGACGCAGATCGGCGGCGAGGTGCTCGCCATCAAGGGGCTGAGTCTGGCGGATAGCCCGGTGCAGGACGTGTCATTCTCCGTGCGCGCGGGCGAGGTATTAGGCATCGCCGGGCTGGTCGGCAGCGGGCGAACCGAGGTGGCGCGCGCCATTTTTGGGGCAGAGCGCGTCGCGGCGGGCGAGATCGTGATCGACGGCAAGCGGTACAGCATTTCGTCGCCGCGCGCCGCCGTGCGGGCCGGGCTGGGGCTGGTGCCCGAAGACCGCAAGAACCAGGGCGTGATCCTGCCCATGACCGTGCGCGCCAACACGACCATGCCCAGCCTGGACAAGGTGACGCGCATGTTCGGCATCTTCCGGGCGCGCGTCGAGCGGGCGCTGGTCAGCGACCTGATCGCCAAGCTCAGCATCAAGACCGCCGGCATGGATGTGGATGTGGCAGACCTGAGCGGCGGCAACCAGCAGAAGGTGGCGCTCGCCAAGTGGCTGTCGAAGACGTGCAAGGTGCTCATCCTGGACGAGCCAACGCGCGGCGTGGATGTCGGCGCGAAGGTGGAGATTTACACCCTGATCAACGCACTCGCAGCGCAGGGCCTGGGCATCGTCATGATCTCGTCCGAGATGATGGAAGTCATCGGCATGGCCGACCGGGTCATGGTCATGAGTCAGGGGCGCGTGGCGGGCTTTCTCGAAGGCGACGAGGTTACCGAAGAGAACATCCTACGCCTGTCCATCAAGCACCAGTCCAGCGCCGCGCCTGCACCAGCCAGTGAGCCGCAGCCTGTGGCGCAGCAGTAACCGTTTTGGTGGCCCGTACAGAGATACCTGATCCACCGCGCTCCGTCTGGGCCGGACGCGGCTTAAGATGAGATGGGGAATATTGCCTTGACCGACGCCAAACTCACCCGGACCGACGCCGAGCGCCCGCGCGAGGCGCAGACCTTCCAGCAGCAGGTGAAGGGCGGAGTCGCCTTCGTCCTGCGCTACAGCACCGTCTTCGTGTTCATCTTCATGATCATCATCTCGACGCTGCTCTCGCCGGTGTTCCTGTCCGAGCGCAACATCTTCAACCTGTTGCGGCAGGTGTCTGGCCTGGGCATCGTGAGCATGGGCATGTTGCTGGTCATCCTGACGGGCGGCATCGACCTGTCGGTCGGCTCCATTGCCGCATTGGGCAGTGTACTGGTCGCGACGTTCCTCAAGGACATGCCGCTTTTGCCGGCAGTGGTGCTCAGCCTGGGCGCGGGCCTGCTGATGGGGGCGTTCTCCGGCTTCCTGGTCGCCAACCGGAACATGGCGCCCTTCGTGGCCACGCTGGCGCTCATGACGGTCGCGCGTGGCCTGGCGTTCATGATCTCCAAAGGCTCGCCCGTCATCACGGAGAACCAGACGCTGACGGACTTCGGCTCGGCTTACTGGCTGCGCATCCCGCTGCCCGTATTCGTCATGTTTGGCTTCGTCCTCATCACGCTGTTGGTCCAGCGCTTCACCGCCTTCGGCCGGATCGTGATGGCCATCGGCAGCAACGAGAGTGCGGTACGGTTGGCCGGTATCCGCGTCGGCTTCTACAAGTTCGCCGTATACTGCATTTCGGGCATATTATGCGTGGTGGCGGGCCTGATCAGCACGTCGCGCACGGGCGTCGGCTCGCCCATCGTGGGCAACGGCATGGAGCTGGACGCCATTGCCGCCGTGGTCATCGGCGGGGCCAGCCTGAGCGGCGGGCGCGGCAACGCCATCAATACGCTGCTGGGCGTGCTGATCCTGGGCATGATCGGCAACATCATGAACCTGATGAACATCCCCGGCTACCCGCAGCAGGTGATCCAGGGCCTGATCATCGTGGTGGCCGTACTGCTCCAGGGCGCACAGGCGCGGCGGGCGCGGTAAGATCACAATACGTTGTCGCGCTGACGCGACCGGGCTGAATGTACAAAGCCCTTCGGGCTAAAGGCATGAGCCAGCCCGAAGGGCTTCACCGTTTCTGCCTGGACCTTCCGGTCCGGGCGTGATGACCCGCCTTGGCCAACTCGCTCAGGCCTGCCACCCGCCCTCTCACTCCTCGACGATGAAGTCGAACAGCACGGCGGGCAGCGACAGGAAAATCACGTCGATGGCGGCCAACAAGCCGAGCCAGTTCCACCACTCGCCAAGTTCCCGGTTGGCGAGCACGGCGCTCGACGCATTCACGGCGGCGGCGATCAGCGGCAGCGCGATGGGCAGGATCAGGATCGGCAGCGTCGTTTCCCGCCCGCGCGCATAAATGGCCATGCTTCCGAGAAAGGTGCCGATGGCGGCGAAGCCGAGCGTGCCGAGCAGCAGGATCAGCCACCAGTCGAGGCGCAGCAGGTTCGTATTGAATACGAAATTGAGCGCCAGACTGGCAATCGAGGCCACGACGAACGAGAACAGCCACACCACCACGAGCTTGCCGTAAAAGAACACCGCCCGGTTGACCGGCGCGAGCAGCAGCCCATCCAGCGTGCCACGGTCATGCTCCTGGGCGAGATTGCGGCCAACGCCTTGCGTCCCGGCGAAGACCACCGTCACCCACAGGATGCCGGGCAGCGCCGCCGCGCGCACGTCCGGGCGGCTCTCCAGTGTGTAGTAGAAGACCATCGTGGTCAGCAGGGCAAAGACGCCCATCGCCGTGAGCAACTGGCGGCTGCGCAGCTCGGTGCGCAGGTCTTTCGCGGCGATAGTCAGCGTCGCCTTCCAGAAGGGTGTGCGTTGGTGCATGGGTCTTCAGCCATCTCCTGCCGTTCAGGCCGCGCCATCCGTCAGGCGGGCAAACAGCGCGGGCAAATCCGGCACGTCGCTCAGCGCCGCATCCGCCGCGACCTGCCCCAGTCGCAGGATCACGGCGCGGTCGCACACCTCGGCGGCGTGCGCGATGTCGTGGATGGACACCACCACGGTGCGGCCCTCGTCGCGCCACGTGCGCAGCAGCCCATCGAGCATGGCGCTGCCGTTGGCGTCCAGCCCGGTGTATGGCTCGTCCAGCAGCAGCACGGGCGGATCGTGCAGCATGGCCCGCGCGATGGCCAGCCGTTGCACCATGCCCCGGCTAAAGGTGCGGACCGGGTCGCGCGCGCGTTTGGCCAGCCCGACCTGCTCCAATACGGCGGGCAGCCGTCCGTTCGATTCGCAGTTGTACAGCCGGGCGTAAAAGGCCAGATTCTCTTCGGCGCTCAGTTCGTCGTAAAGCAGCGGCAGATGCGCCACCACGCCCAACCGCGCCCGCACCGCCGCCGCTTCTTTGGGCAATTCCCAGCCGCCGATTTTCACCGCGCCCCGCGTCGGGCTGCTCAGGGCGGACAGGATGCGCAGCAGCGTGGTCTTGCCGGAGCCGTTCGGGCCGAGCAACGCCAGCACCGACCCGCGCGCCACGCTCAGGCTGACGCCGCGCAGGGCCATACGCAGCCCGAACGCCTTGAACAACCCTTCGACCTGGATCAGCGCATCGGCGGGCGGCTGCGGCGTTGGCTGTGGCGTTGGCATCGGCTGCGGCTGTATTTCACTCACGGGCGGCGTCCCCCAGGCATACGGCGAATGACCAGCGCGCCGATGAGGACCGCGCTGACCAGCGCTATCGCGAGCACGATCAGGGAAAAGATGTTCGCGCCTGTGGAAAAGCCGCCCGTGGCCGGTCCGGGCGTTGGCGTCGGCGCGAGTCCACCTTCCAGGCTGAATACGAGGCGGTCGCCGGGCTGCAAGCTGCCCTCAAGCCGGTAGCGGGTGAAGGGCCGGGCCGGGTTCAGCGACGTGTCGGCGCTGGACGTGAAGGCGGCGGTGCGCGGAGTCTCCGGTGCGCGGCTGACGATGGGCGCGCCGCCCACCAGCCGCAGCCCGGCGTCGTCCGGAATGAG
>JADZBY010000158.1 GCA_020851855.1 Anaerolineae bacterium | reverse complement strand
GGGGGAGTGAGGGTCAACGCGAAAACGGAATTTGCAGACACACCCTGATAACCACCGGCGGGCGGGCGGCGCGTCTTCGCCCGGCCCCGGTCCCCTATCCACGGTGAGCGCCCCCGCCGCCCACCCCGACCTGTTTCAGCCTTCCGGCATGGAGTCGCCGCCGTGCGACCCCGATCCCTGCCCGGCGGGCCGGTCGTCGTCCATCAATTCGGCGTCGACCATCTCCGGCTCGGACGGGTCGGCTTCCATCGGCGGCAGGATGGTCACTTCGGGCGCGGGCAGCGCCGGGCCAAATCCCTGTGTGCCTGCCGGGTGGCCGGTCATGGTGACCTTGCCGTCCACGAACGAACCCTCGTCCATCTGCAACGCGCTGGCGTTGATGTCGCCCCATACGCGCCCGGTGCGAGCCAGGTGTACCTTCCGGCCATTGACGTTGCCGCGCACCGCCCCGGCGATCTTCACCTCGTTGCGCGCCTGGATGTTGGCCACGATGCGCGCCGTCTCGCCGACCAGGATCGTGCCCTTGATGTCCAACGTGCCCTCGAAATTGCCGTCAATACGCACGTTGGCGTCGCTCTTCAGCTCTCCCTTGAACGTCGAGTTCGCGCCCAGCACGGTTTCATACCCGGCAGGCTGTCGCGTCGTCGTGGACAGGCTCTGGCCGGGCGTCGGTTCTTTGTCCGGGGGCGACGCGGGAGTTGACTGTGGTTTCCGTCCGCCAAACATAGTCGTACTCGCCTTCACCTCTTGTTGGATGACCTGCCGCCCACTATACCCGTTGTCAAGTCTGCGGGCAACCTGCGGCCTGCGTTTCTCCCTTGCCAGTCTGGTACTGCTACCGAGTGAGGATTGAGAACCTGTTATGCACGTTGAGCGTCGGACAGTGCGCAGGACGATGCAGCCAAGACACGACCTCACCCCCAGCCCCTCTCCACGCCTGCCACCCCAGCGGGGACCCCGGCAGTCGTAGAGAGGGGAGTGTGCACGCCGTCTACCACGCTTTTCCCCCTCTCTATGCGGTACTCCGCATGGAGAGGGGTATGGGGTGAGGCTCAACGTTCCTAACAGCTTCTAATTCTAAGGTAGGCTCCCCCCAACCCATCTCCCATAAAGAGTGAGGGGCTTTCCAGAGCCGGCTTTCCCTTCCCCTCTCCATGGGGGGAAGGGCGGGGTTAGGGGGCGTTTCTCCCTTGCCAGTCTGGGCTATGTGTGGCGATAATCGCCGCGTGAAGACTCGACGCTTGCCTCTGCCGCGCCTGAGATGGGCGCTTCTCATACTCGCGCTGCTGGCGCTTTTGCCGGTCGCGCTGGGCCTGTACATCTATGAGTACGGCCAGGCCGACCGCGCCACGTCCGCGGACGTGATCATCATCCTCGGCGCGGGCACACGGCCCAACGGCGCGCCAACCGCCGCCTATACCCGGCGCATCCGGCACGGCGTGGCGCTCTACAACGCCGGTCTGGCTCCCTACGTGCTGTGCACGGGCGGCTATACGGACCGCCACCCGACTTCCGAAGCGCGCGCCTGCGTGAATCTGGCCCGCGACCTGGGCGTGCCGGACCGCGCCATCCTGTTTGAAGAGATCAGCCGTAGCACGGAAGAAAACGCCATCGAGGCCCGGCGCGTCATGGACGAGCGCCGCCTGCGCACGGCGATCCTGGTCAGCGACAACTTCCACCTGCTGCGCGCCGAGTGGATTTTCCGCGACCAGGGCATCCTTGTGGCGCTCAGCCCGGCGCAGGCCACCGTCGGGCCGCTGTACTGGCGCACGGCGGTGTCGAACACGGCGCGTGAGGTCGCCGCGCTGGGCTGGTACGCGATCAAGGGCGTGCTGGGGCTGCCGTATACGAATCTGTGATGCCAGAATGGCCGGCCTCGCCCCCTTGTGACAACATTTACAATGGCGTCTGAACCCAGCCTGTACTATACTTTGTCCAGACATTATGCCAGCGACCGCCGGGCCAGGTGGCTACCTATGACCTCAACCGTGCTTGTGGCCGAAGATCATGAAGAACTGATTGTGCTGTATGAAACCGCCTTGCTCCAGGCGGGTTATAAGGTCGTCGAGGCCCGCAACGGGATGCAGACGATCCAGATGCTGGACAGCATGGAGCCGCCGCCCGACGTGGTCTACCTCGACATCGAGATGCCCGACCTGCCCGGCACGCGCGCGCTGGACCATATCCGCCAGACGCCCCGTCTCAGGGACGTGCGGGTTATCGTCATCACCGCCAACGAAGGCTACCGCGACCGTATCGGCAACCGGGCCGATGCGTTCATCGTGAAGCCCATCTCGCTCAGCGAACTGCTCGACATCACCGCCCGGTTGGCCCGTAAATCGGGCTGACCGGCGGCCCATAGGTAACGGAACACAACGGATGCCAGCTTATACGCCACTCACCGACGAACACCTCGCCTTTCTACGGTCTTGTCTGAGTCCCGACCGGGTCTCCACGTCTGCCGCCGACCGCGACTTGCACGCCCGCGACCAATCCTTCCACGCCGTGCGCCCGCCGGACGTGATCGTCTGGCCGGAAACGACCGAAGAAGTGAGCAACGTCCTGCGCTACGCGAACCGCCAGCGCATCCCGGTGACGCCCTGGGGCGCTGGCTCCAGCCTGGAAGGCAACCCGATTGCGGTCAACGGCGGGATCATGCTCGATTTCGCGCGCATGAACCGCATCGTGTCGGTGCGCGCCGAGGATTTCCAGGTGGACGTGCAGCCGGGCATCACGCGCATTGAGCTGAACAAGGCGCTGGCGCGTTACGGCCTGTTTTTCACGCCCGAACCCGGCGCAGATGCGACCATCGGCGGCATGATCGCCAACAACGCGGCGGGCGTCAAGACCATCAAATACGGCGCGACGAAGGACAACGTGCTGCGCCTGGAAGTGGTGCAGGCCAGCGGCGCGATCATCCGCGTCGGCACGCGCGCCCGTAAGGATTCGAGCGGGTACGATCTGCTGCACCTGTTCGTCGGCTCGGAAGGCACGCTCGGCGTCATCACCGAGGCCACGCTCAAGCTCGCGCCCATCCCGGCGGACTTCAGCGCCGTGCTGGCGGCTTTCGAGAGCGTCGAGCAGGCTATCCAGTCCGTGGTCGACATCGTCGGCGCAGGCCTGGAGCCGTCCGCCCTGGAATTTGTGGACAAAGAGACGGTCGAGGCGCTCAACCGCGACAAGAGCATGTCCTTCGTCGTCGCGCCGACGGTGATCATGGAGTTCATCGGCGCAAGCGACACGGAAGGCCTGCAGATGGCGCTGGAAATCTGCAAGGAGAACGGCGCGACGAACTTCGCAGCGGCGGTCGGGCGTGAAGAGCGTAACAAGCTCTGGGAAGTGCGCCACCACACCTACGAGTCCCTGGTGCGGCTCCATCCCGGCTTTGCGCAAAAGATCATGGATGTGGCCGTGCCCATCTCGCGCTACCCGGAGATCGTGCTCTTCGCCGACGAGGTGCTGGCCCAGCACAACCTGCTCGGCTACAAGTTCGGCCACGCGGGCGACGGCAACCTGCACATCAACATCATCCACGACCCGACCGATCCGGAGCAACTGGATCGGGTGGAGCGCGCCAATGGCATCATCGTCGAGCGCGCCATCGCCCTGGAAGGGACCGCCACCGGCGAGCACGGCGTCGGCATCGGCAAACGCCGCTTCATCATCCAGCAGCACGGCCCCGCGCTGGACGTGATGCGCCAGATCAAGGGCCTTCTCGACCCGAATTGCATCCTGAATCCGGGCAAGATTTTCCTGGACGCCGACGACATGACCGACGTGTCGTCTGACAGGGCATGAACGCACCCTATCTGATCGCCGTCCTCGTCACCATTGGCGTGCCGCTGGTCGCCATCTACCTGATCTACGCCAGCGACCTGTTCGGCACAGGCAAGCTGAGCACGTTCGTGCTCTCGGCGCTGTGGGGCGCGCTCGGCGCGTACCTGATTGCCGACGTGGTGAACAACCGCGTGCTGCTGCCCCGGCTCGGCTATGAAACCGTGGTCGGGCTGGCCGGCCCCATCGTGGAAGAGATCGCCAAGGCGCTGCTGCTGATCTACCTCGTCACGCG
>JADZBY010000157.1 GCA_020851855.1 Anaerolineae bacterium | reverse complement strand
TCGTACTGACGGCGGCGACGGCCAAAGCCACCCCAGCCGCCAAAGCCGCCCCGGCTCCGAATGTTCGGGTCATCGTACTCGGAGCGCTCATCGCCCCGCCGGCTGTAGTCGGGCGCGCCGAAGCCGCGCATCAGCCCTGGCAGGATGAACAGCATCACGATCAGCACGACGCCGAACAGACACAACGTCCCCAGGTTATCCATCGCCACGCTCCTGTACGCTCAGACTCACGATATGTACGTGCGGCGTCGCCTTATTGGACACGGAACGTGACCGACGGGCCAGGATTGCCGTTGACGACGAACTGCGCCTCGTAGTCGCCCGGCTGGAAGGGCTGGTTGACCGGCTCAAAGACGAAGTTGATGCACGTGCCGCTGTAGTCGCGGTCCGCGACGATCTCCGGCGCATCCTCGACGGGCTGACCATCCCGGTAAAGCCGCACGAAAATGCCCGTCCCATTGGGCACGCTGCTGTTTTCCGCAACCACATAGATACTCTGCGCACTGCTGAAGGTGCTCGCCACGCCCGTCGCACAGCCGTCTGCGTCCACGCCCGTCGAAGCCACCGGCTGTGGCAGCGTGATGTTGCCCTGCTGGATCGGCGCGTTATTCGGCGCAAAGGGCGTAGGAACAGCGGTCTGCGCCTCAGAGCTGAACAGGCGCGGCAGGAAGATGAACGCCGCCACGATGATCAACAGACCAATCGCAATCGTGCGCCCGTCAAGCTTGAAGCCGCCCGGCTGATCGTTCTTGGGCTTTTCGGCGTCCAAGTCCACCTCGTACCTGTCGTACCGGTCCGAATCTCGGTTCATACCCATGATCCATACCTTTCCGGCTCGAAATAAGGGGACGGAAACGGAAAGCGTCTCGTACCGCTCCGTCGGACACCACGATAGAATCAAAATGCCCCGCAAACACGGGGCATTCGGACGGTTATTACTTAGGTTTGCTGGCCAGTCTGGCATGGGTCAGGCGGTGGGTAGCCTATCGCCCGGTGGCCCATCGCCCGGCTGACCTGGGGCAGGGCGCTGCTCAGCGTTTGTCGTCGGGGGCTTGCAGGACGCTCGGCCAATCGATGCCCTGAGTCAGGCCCGGTTGCTGCTGTTCAAGGTATTGAATGGCCTTTTCGAAGGACGGCCAGGTTTCCTCTTCGTAGCCCTTCTGGTGCGCCAGCCGTTCGTAGACGCGCGAATAGACGGCGGACGATACTGAGCCGAAGGCGGTGGCGTGCGCCCAGTGTGGGTGCGCCGGCAGACTGGTCAGTTTGTCGATGACCCGCACATCTTTGATCGCGCCGCGCCGCAGGTCGGAGATGAATGAGGTTGGCCCTGGAACGGCGTTGAGCAGGTCTTCAACGTCCTTGACGAACTGCATCCCTTCGGCCACTGTGGGCGTGCGAAACCAGCGAACGAAGATCAGCTGGGGCGTGAGCCGGATGAACTCAAAGGCGTCGCGCCGCAGCAGCACCGCGTAGGCGCTGGCCGGCGCAGCTGGGGCAAGCCGGGCGCGCAGTTCGGCCATCCGCGCCTCGATGTGTGCGGCGAGCGCGGCCTTCCGATCATCGGGCAGACACGCCGCCTGAACCGCGTTGCGCACCAGGCCTTCGATCTGCTGCCGGTCGAAGCCGAATACCCTCACCGCGTTCAGGTATTCCTGCGTCAGCGTCGTGTTGAACATGGGTGGATCGTCGGAGTTCAGGGTGACGTACAGGCCCGCTTCGATGAGCCTGGGCAGCGGATGTTCCTGCCAGCTTGGCGCAACGCCCAGGCAAACGTTGCTCGTCGGGCACACTTCGAGCGGAATCTGGCGGGCGCGCAACTCGTCCACCAGCGCGGGGTCTTCCAGGCAGCGCACGCCGTGCCCGATGCGGCGCGCGCCGAGGATGTGCAGCGCGTTGGCGATGCTCTCCGGGCCGACCGTCTCGCCCGCGTGGGGGATGCTGCGCAGCCCGGCTTCCCTGGCGATGGCGAAGGCGCGCTCGAACTTCTCCGGCGGATTTCCGACTTCCGGACCGCCCAAGCCGAGCGCCACGACGCCATCAGCCATGCTCTCCACCGCCCAGCGCGCGGTTATCTCTCCCTCTTCGGGCGTCAGGCTCCGGTCAATGTCCAGGATCAGGCCGATCTCCACGCCCAGCGTGTCGCGGCCCCAGACTCTAGCCCGGTTGATGGCCGCCATCTGCTCGCTGAAGGGGATGCCTTTCTGCTGGAAGTGCGTGAACGTCGTGTACGTCACTTCGCTGTACAGGACGCGCTGGCGGGCCTGCTCCGCGAGAAATTCCCGCGTGATCAGCTCGATATCGTCCGTGGTGCGGATACAGGCGGAGATGGTCTTATAGATTTGGACGAAGTGCGGGAAACTGGTGAAGCGATACCACTCCTGCAAGCCCTCTGCGGACGTGGCCGGCAGCGCGATGCCGTGCTGCATGGCCAGCGTGAGCAACGTCTGAGGCCGCACCGAGCCTTCCAGATGCACGTGCAATTCCACCTTGGGCATCTCACGAACGAAATCTTCCAGGCTAAACATTGTTTGCTCCTCATCCGCCACGTTGGCTCACCGAAGCGCGGGTCTTCCCAGCATCTCCCCCAGTCTATCAAATCTCAGATTCTTGGTAGTAATCCTCACCCCCTGGCCCCTCTCCACGCGGCGCGGGCATGGGAGCGGGGCCGAGGGTCCGGGAAACAATACGGAATTGCCGCCGTGCCGTACCCCACTTGCGTTCGCGGGCAATTCGGCGTATGATGATCTGAAGTTAGCACACATGTGACGGTGCGCTGATTG
>JADZBY010000156.1 GCA_020851855.1 Anaerolineae bacterium | reverse complement strand
GACCAGGACGGTGTCCAGCCCACCCTGGGCCATGGCGACGGCCAGATTGGCGGCAGCCAGGCTCTTCGTCTCGTCGGGGCCGGGCGCGGCGACAACCAGTGTGCGCACCGGCTCGCCCTTGGCCGCATACTGGATGTTCGTGCGCAATACCCGGTACGCTTCGGCGGCGGGGGCGCGCGGGTCCTTCAAGGTCACGAGTTCAGCCATGATCAGTTCCTTCTCTCCGCGCCGGGCAATGCGCCGAGCACCGGCAGGCCAAGCTCACGCTCGACATCCGCCGCGTACCGCACCGTGTTCAAGCTTGTCACTTCCCACAAAAAGACGACCATCCCGCCCAGGATCAGGCCCAAGAGCGCGCCCGCCGCGACATTTACCGCCGTATTGGGCCGGTACAGGCCATAATTGGGCGTGTCGATCAACTCGGCGTTGATGCGCTCTTCCAGGCGGATCGGCGCGTTCTTCTCGTTGCGCCACTGGATGAACTGCTGGCCGTAGGTGTTGGCTACGCGCGCCGCCGTCGGGCCGTCGGTCATGTCCACGTCGACGTTGATGATAAGCGTGTTCAGGTCGCTGGATACGGTGACGTTGCTCTTGAGCTGGGCGGGCGTCATGTCAAGGCTGAGCGCCTCGATCACTTCGCCGGCGCGCGCTTCGGCGTCCAGGCGCACCACCCAGCTTGCCATGAGCTGCTTCAGGGTTTGGGCGAGGCCGAAGTCGTTGCGCGCCGGGGCGATCAGGATCGGCTGCGTGGCCCGGTAGATGGGCGTCTGCATCCGGCTGAAGATGAGGGCGGCGGCGGCGGTCAGCAGCATGGCCAGCAGGATGATCCAGCCCCGCCGGGCGAGGATGCGCACGTAATCGCTAAGGTTCATGGTGGCACGTTCCCTTCAACGCGGCGGCGATTATAGCAATCTGTGCGCCATCCGCCATCCTACCGCCGTCCACCGCCTGCCATGCGCGGCGCAGCCGGGTGCATGGTTACGGATGACGCCAGGCGCGAGTCTCAGGATCGGCTGTGCAGCGGACAACGCAGGCATTGTCCCTACGAATCTCGCGTAGGGACGAGGCCCGCCTCGTCCATCCCCGCTTTTTGTCCTAAGATTTCTATGAGCCAGGGGTGACATCTGGCCCGTCCGGCGGTAAAATGAGTCCCGATTAGAAAGGTGTAGTGTGCCTGGCAGAAACCGGCGACCCGCACGCGCGCTGGCGCTGCAAGCCCTTTATGAACTGGACTGCACCCGGCATGGTGTCGCAGACGTGATGGCGGCCCGCCTGGATGAGGCGGTCGACCTGACGGACGATGTGCGCCTGTTCGCCCACCGCCTGGTCAACGGCGTCCTGAATCAGCGCGCCCGGTTGGATGCGCTCATCCAGCAATACGCGCCAGAGTGGCCGCTTGAGCAGATGGCGATCATCGACCGGAATATCCTGCGCATTGCCATCTACGAGTTTGCCCTGACCGGCGAGACGCCCATCAAGGTGGCCATCAACGAGGCCATCGAACTGGCCAAAGACTACGGCTCGGAGAGCGCGTCCCGCTTTGTGAACGGCGTGCTCGGCGCGCTGGCAGTCCACGAGCATCATACGCATACCGAGCATCCGGACCCTTCGAGCACGAGTTTAGCTCGTCCGGGCGCAAGCAACGACGACGAGACACCCTGACCGGCACGCAATAACGCGCCTCGGCAGCGGCGGTCGGTAGCAAGGAAAAAATCGGCTATGGATTTCAATATTCTCGGCGTCGGCCCGGCGGAGATGATCCTGATCTTCCTGATCGCGCTCATCTTTCTCGGTCCCAAACGGATGCTGGCGTGGACTTACCAGGCCGGGAAATACACCGCGCGCTTCCGTGCCCAGTTGAGCGAGATGATGGCCGCCGTTCGTAAGGAATTTGAAGCGGCGCAGATCGATCTGCCCAAGGATTTGTCCGTGCCACGGGTCCCGCGCGGCGGCTTCGACATCGTCAAAGAGGCGAACAAGCTGGTCAACGCAGAGCTGAACAAGCCTGCACCAGGCGCGGCGGCTTCGCCATCGACCACGGCGGCGACCGGAGCTGCGGCGGGCGCGGCGGGCGCGGCGAGTGTGGCGGCGGCGAAGACGGCTTCGGAAAACGGACGTGCGCCTGCCCCGCCGAGTGCCGGCGAGAATAACGTACCCGATGCATCCGACGCATCCACCGCGGGCGAAGATGACAACGAGGCGCGTTACGACGCATGGCTGCCCAAATAAAGCCCCCCACGAACCCGCAACTGCCTGCCCCTGCGCCCGTCCCGCCCCAGGAGCCGGAAGAAGAAGGCAAGGTCATGTCCTTCTTCGAGCACCTGGATGAGCTGCGCGACCGCATCATCCGCGCGGCGGCGGCGGTCCTGGTGGGGTTTATCATCTCGCTGGTCTTCACCGACAAGGTGCTGGTCTACATCAGCGCCACCTACGGCGAGCGGCTGGCGCTGCTCAACCCGACCGACTCAGTCGTCGCCTTCTTCCGCGTCGCGCTCATGCTCGGCGCGATGCTGGCCATGCCGGTCATCACCTACCAGTTGTTCATGTTCATCATGCCCGGCCTGACGCGCCGCGAGCGCCGCTGGGTATTCATGGCGCTGCCCGGCACGACGGCTTTGTTCATTGTCGGCGTCGTCTTCACCTGGGTGTATCTGATCCCGCTCTACATCCGCTTCCTGTCCGGCTTCCAGCAGGACGTGTTCCAGACGGTGTGGACGGCGGATTCGTACATCACCTTCGTGACGACGGTCCTGTTCTGGCATGGCGTGGCCTTTGAAACGCCGGTCGTCTTCTACGTGCTGGCGCGCATGGGCTTCGTCACTGCCCGCTCGATGATCGGCTACTGGCGGCACGCTATCGTCATCGCCGCCGTGCTGGCCGCCATCATCACGCCCACCATCGACCCGATCACGATGAGCGCGATCATGTCCGTCCTGCTGACGCTGTATGTTGCCAGCATCGTGCTGGTCTTTTTCGCCGTTCGGTTGAATCGAAAGCGCCTGGCCGCCACACCAACGGGCACGTGAAGCGCATGAGCGGCATCGACGCGCCGGGCGTCCCGGTCGAAGCGGCCCCCGATAGACCCGTGAGCGTGAGAAAGCGGCTCTTCCGCCTGGTGCGGTTGGCCGCTTTTGCTCTTGTGGGCACGCTGCTGGCGCTGCCCTGTGGGCTGGGAATGGTGGGCATCCTGGGCGTGGTGAATGCGCCGTGCTCCGAGTCCGGCGCGACGCCGCAAAGCGCCGGGCTGGCCTACCAGGATGTGCGCATCCCATCGCGCTCCGGCGGCGAGTACGCGGGCTTCTTCATCCCCGGAGCGCCCTCTGGCGGGCAGTCCGATGCAACTCGCGCGCAAGGCACGATCATCGTCGCGCCGAACTACAGCGCAGGCCGCAGCTCCATGCTGTACGAAGCCGCGCCGCTCGTGCGGGCAGGTTACAACGTGCTGATGTACGAATCACGGCGCTGCGCGAACAAGGGCGCGCTCAGCCTGGGTTATCGCGATGTGGAAGACATCGGCGACGCGCTTGGTTTCCTTCGGGACAATGCGCCCACGCTGGGCATTGATCCGGCCCGTGTCGCGCTGCACGGCTTTTCGTCGGCAGGCGCGGCGGCGACCATGGCCGGGGCGGCGCTGCCCGGCGTGCGCGGCGTGCTGGCGGAAGGTGGTTATCACAACCTGGGCGTGATCATCGGCCTGGATCGCCCACCCGCCAACGCCCTTGAAGCGCTGCTGTTCTTCGGCATCCGGCTGGGCTACCGGCTGGCCACCGGCGACGATGCGAGCGTGCTGGACGCCTATAGCGCTGCGCCGGGCATCCCGCCGCGCCCGTTTTTGCTCATCTACGGCGACCAGGAGATCACGCTGGCGGGCGCACGGGCCACGCTGGAGCGCGTGAAGGCCGCCGCACCGGACACACGCGCCGCGTTGTGGGTAGTGCCCGGCGCGGATCACGGCGGATACATCGCCGTGGCGGGCGAAGCCGAGTACCTGCGCCGCGCCCTGCCGCTCTACGATTGCGCCTTGCTGGACCGCTGCGCCGCCTGGGATCAGATGTGGGGGAATCCATGACCGTTCGGCGTCGAGGCGATTCGTTGCGTTACCCTCACCCCCGGCCCCTCTCCCTCATGGAGAGGGGAGAAAGGCAGCGGCATGGCGGACAACGCAGGCGTTGTCCCTACGCCCCTCTCGCGGTGAGGAAGAGGGGGGCTGGGGGAGTGAGGATTTTCCTCGCCCTCGTCGCATTCGCCCTTGTGGCCGCCGGGTGCGGGATGATCGCGCCGCAGCCGACGCCGGAGCCGATCTTCGTCACCGCCACGCCGGAGAT
>JADZBY010000155.1 GCA_020851855.1 Anaerolineae bacterium | reverse complement strand
CGACATCAACGGGATGCTTCAGTCGTTCGACCAGACGCAGGACATGCTGCACCAGATGGAGTCGCGCCTCACGTTGGTGCTGTCCAGTATGCCGGTCATCCTCTTTGTGCTTGACCGCTCAGGCCGGCTCTCGCTCGTGGCGGGCGCAGGATTGGACCTGTTGAGCCTGACGCCCGATGCGGCGCTGGGCAGGCCGCTGGCAGCGCTCTTTGGAAATTCGGAAGGGGCCTTTGAAAGCCTCAACCGCGTCCTGGACGGCAGCGCGGTTCGGGACACGGTCCAGGCGGGTCAGGCCGCCTTTGACATCTGGCTCCTGCCACAGCTTGACGCGGATCATGCCGTGACCGGGGCTATTGGCATGGCGGTCGACGTCACCGCCCGCCAGCGCTCCGAGCACAGCCTGGAACAGATGGAAACCGACCTGCGCGCCCGGAATGCGAGCCTCGATCAGGCCTACGCCTATTTTTCGGGCGTGCTCGCATTCTTGCAGGGAGCCGTCCGCCAGGGCAGCGCGGGCGACGACCTGCTCGCGCTGCTGGGAGAAGCCGAGGTGGGCGTGATCTCCCACAAGAACGGCGCGGGTGGGCCGCACAGCCGGAAGAACCACCGCCAGTGCCCGAATCTGAACCGCTGCCCCGCCTTCCGGTTGCTCCAACTCCAGGCCAGAGAGGTCTTCATGGAGCTATACTGCGAAGCGGAATATGAGCGGTGTGCCCGACTTATCAGCGCCAATCGTGGGGAGCGCGTCCCGGACAACCTGATGCCGCACGGGGTCCTGCTGTAGTACGCCAACCTGGTGAAGCTTCAGGGTTGTTATCCCCACCCCAGCCCCTCTCCCATAAAGAGGGATGGGCCACAGGACCGGTTTTTCCTTCCCCGCTTCATGGGGGGAAGGGCAGGGTTAGGGGGGTTCTTTCCCAGTTGAGGTACGGATGCGCGTTTAGCCCACGATCCGGCATCGGTAGCCGGGCGTCTCGGCTCAAAGTGCACCACAGGGAGCGAAGAACGGAGATTATGACCGCAGCAAGTATCCTCATTGCAGAAGACGAGCAGATTGTGGCGCTGGACCTGAAACGCCGCCTGGAACGCCTCGGCTATGCAGTGACCGGACCGGCAATCACCGGCGATGAGGCCATCGGCGCTGCCTTCGAGCACCATCCTGACCTGATCCTGATGGATATTCGCCTGCGCGGCGAGATGGACGGCGTGCGCGCCGCCGAAAAGATTCGCGAAGGCATGGACGTGCCGGTAGTTTTCCTGACCGCCCACTCCGGGACGGCGAATCTGGAACGGGCCAAAGCGGTTGGCTCCTACGGCTTCCTGATCAAACCCTTTCAGGAGCGGGAGCTTTACACCACGATTGAGGTGGTCCTGGCGCGCCACCAACGCGATACGCAGATTGCCGCCCTCAATCGAACGCTCGAATCCGAAGTGCGGCGCAGAGAGCTGGCGGAGAAAGCGCTCAACATCCGCAATTCCGAATTGGAGCACCGCAACGCGGAGTTGGACGCCTTTTCGTACATGGTGGCGCACGATCTCAAGGGCCTGCTGAATACCGTCACCGGCTACACGGAAATCCTGAGCGACGACCTGCCCACCCTGAAGATGGAGAGCACGCTCGATCTCGTCGGGCGGGTGCATCGGGCCGCGATTCGCATGGACCGTATCCTGGGCGAGCTTTTGCTGCTTGCCGGTGTGAGCAAGCAGTCGGTCAGCGTCGAGGCCCTGAACATGGATGAGATCGTCGTCAATGCGCTGTACCGCATCGAGGATGAGATGCGGCAGGCGGAAGCTACCGTCAAGCTGCCGGAGCAATGGCCGCTCGCGCTCGGCTACGGGCCGTGGCTGGAAGAGGTCTGGTACAACTACCTGGTCAACGCCATCCGCTATGGCGGCAAGCCGCCGGCGCTGGAACTGGGCGCGACGGAGCTTCCCGACGGCATGATCCGGTTCTGGGTGCGCGATAACGGGGCCGGCCTCACGGCGGCGGACCAGGCCATGCTCTTCACGCCGTTCACCCGCCTGGATCGGGCCAGTGCGCGGGGGACCGGCCTGGGACTCACCATCGTCAAGCGCATTATCGACCGTTTCGGCGGTGACGTCGGCGTGCAGAGCGCTCCCGGTGCGGGCAGCGAGTTCTATTTCACGCTGGCGCGCGCTGAACCGTGACGTTCTGGCGGCTTCCAACAGGTACTTAATGCGTCGATCCGGAGTTTACATCTCACCATCGTCGGCACTTCGTGACATCAGGAGACAACATCATGCCAGCAAAAACCATCGTCGATGCCAGCGTCCCCAATGCAGGGCGGGTGTACGACTACCTGCTCGGCGGCCACCACAACTTCGAGATCGACCGTCAGGCCGGTGACCGCGTCAAGGCGCTCATGCCCACCCTGCCCAAGCTGATGCGCCTGTTTCGCTGGTGTCTTCAGGACATCGCGCACGAGCTGACCACGGTGCGCGGCTACGACGCCATTGTCGACTTCGCATCCGGCCTGCCCACCGCGGACCATCTGCACACGAATGCCGCTCCGGATACCACGCTGATCTACTCGGACCGTGACCCGGTCTGCGTGGAATACGGGCGCGAAATCCTGGGCCTGACGCCGAACATTCACTATTTCCAGGCAGACTGCCGCTACCCCAAGCAGTTCCTGGGCCGCCCCGAGATTCAAGCGCTGCTCAAAGGCAAGCGCGTCGCATACGTCTACTGGGGCATCAGCATGTACCTGTCCAACGATGACATCCGAGTCATCGCCAACGAGCTTTACGAGGTGTGCGACCCGGATGCGACGCTGGCGTTCTATATCCAGCCCGGCGACGACTCGAGCAGCACGGCGGCGGATGTCGTCGAGACGTACCGGCGTATGGGTGAAACGCTGTACTTCCACGATCAGCCGGAGTTCGCAGAGTTGATCAAGCCCTGGGTGGCCGACTCGCTGGGCTACCGGACGATGGAAGCGTGGCACGGCGTCAATTCGCCCATCTCGACTGAAGATGCGGTCTTTTTCCCTGGCGGCACAACCGGGATCGGCGTGTACCTGGTCAAAGGGAAATGAGCGCGCCATGGCCGAGAATACCCGCATTGCTCAGCACAACGGGCCTATCGTGCTCCCCTCACAGGATGCGCTGGGCGCGGCCTACCAGCAGGGCTTGCAGGAAGCGCTGTTCAGCAACCGGCTGATGATCGCGCCCCGGCGTATCAGGGACCTGGCCCACGACGAGGCGTTATTCGCCCTGGAAATGCTACGAAGCGCGGACAATGCCCAGGCGCGGGTCCGCGAGCGTGGCCAGCGACTTGCCGAGCAGGGCCTCGGTCTGAACTCGGTGTTGAACCTGTGCGCCGCCCTGCGCCGTGTTCTGCTGGATGAGCCGAACCGCAACGGGTTGTTCGATTCGGCGCTCGATGCCGTAGACAAGTTCGCCCATGCGCTCCTGGAAGGGTACATGGCCGCCTGCCAGGAAGAGGTGCGCCGGGAACAGCAGCGCACGCTGGCCGCCTATCAACGTAGTACCACAACCTGGTGAGGATTCAGGGTTGTTTTCCCTCACCACGAAGAGGGATAGGTTCAGAGCCGGTTTTTCCCTTCCCCTCTGCATGGGGGGAAGGGCAGGGTTAGGGGGCCGGGGCGCTACAGCCTCAACCTGGTGAGGATCAGGCTTGTTTTCCCTCACCATGAAGAGGGATAGGTTCCAGAGCCGGTTTTTCCCTTCCCCTCTTCACGGGGGGAAGGGCAGGGTTAGGGGGTCGGGGCGCTACAGCCTCAACGTGGTGAGGATCAGGCTTGTTTCCCCCACCCCCATCCCTCACCCTGAAGAGGGATAGGTTCCAGAGCCGGTTTTTCCCTTCCCCTCTTCATGGGGGGAAGGGCAGGGTTAGGGGGCCGGGGTGCAACGAGTCCGGCGCGTTTCGCCCCATCCCCCACCTCTCCTTCGATGTGGTGAGGGGGTGGGCCGAGCGCACGTTGCGCGGTGTGCGTCTATGCATAGGGTGAGGCATGGCTGCCATGAGACTGGACGAATGTCGTGAGCCGCTCATCGGTCTCGTGAAGCAGGCCCTTGCGGACATGCTGTACTCGCACCGCTCCTACCTTCGCCCGTCGGAGATCGACCACCTGGCGGCGACAGAAGTTGACCGCCTTTTCGGGTATCTCAAGAGCGGGAACGAGGCTCCCATCCGGGAACATGCGGTGCAACGCGCCGCCGCCGGGCTGAATCTGCAGGCCGTGCTCAAGGTCTTCGCGGCGGTCGAGCGCTACGCGCACACCGATCCCGGCTGCACGGCGCTCCACGTGTATTTGACCGCCATCGGCGCGTATCGTGATGTGTTCCTCGAACATTTCATCAACCAGCGGGAAGCGGTGATCCTGACCGAGCAAGAGCGCATCCGTGCCGCCCTGCAAGGCTCGTTGAGCCGTTACAACCTGTGGCTTCAGACCGCCACCGAAGTGTCGCGCGCGGCGACATCCACGCTGGACCTTCAGCACCTGATCCGAGGCTCCGTCGAGATCATCCGCAGTAACTTCGAGTTCTACCACGTCGGGCTGTACCTCGTGGATGCGGAGCGGAACTGCGCCGAGCTTGGCGCAGGCAGCGGGAGCAAACCACCCGGCGTACCATACGACCAGCCGGTGATGATCGATGATCAAACGTCGGTCGGGTGGTGCATCCTGCACGGGGAAGCCAAGACGACGGCGTCGGTGCAGGCCGAGGAGCTTCGGTCGGACCACACCCTGCTGCCGGAAACGCGATCGCTGATGGCGCTGCCGCTCCTTTCCCGGCGGCAGACCATCGGCGCGATCCTCATCCAGAGCGCGCAGTCTTCGGCTTTCTATGACGACGACATCGCCCGCCTGCAGACGGTCGCAGACCAGCTGGCCAACGCCATCGAGAACGCCCGGCTCTACCATGAGCTGCGCGTGCGCAGCCAGAACCTGGCGAACGCCGTCAGCTTACGCACCGCAGAGCTACAGGCCACCAAGGAGCGCGTTGAGGCCATCCTCAACAACAGCCCGGACGCCATCCTGCTCTTGCGCGAAGACGGATGCATCGAACTGTGCAACCCGGCGTTCTACGAGATGTTCGGCTATGCGGACCAGGAGATCGCCGGGAAACCGCTCGCCAGCCTGATCGAAGTTTCGCAGGGCGACATCCTGACGGCGCTCACCAAAGACTGCCTGCGCAGCGGGCAGGCGCGAAACAGCGGCATTGTCGCCCAGCGCAAGGGCGGGGCCACCTTTGACGCCGGCATCGCGCTCGCCTCGATCCGCCAACTGGACACGCTGACCGGCTTTGTGTGCACGGTGCGGGACATCACCGAGCAAGTGCAGGCCGCCGAGCGCATCAAGGCGTCGCTGCGCGAAAAGGAAGTGCTGCTCCAGGAGATTCACCACCGGGTGAAGAACAACATGCAGGTCATCTCTAGCCTGCTCGCGCTCCAGGCGGGTTACGTCTCGGACGAGCAGGTTGACGTGATGTTCCGCGAGAGCCAGAACCGCATCCGCTCTATGGCGCTGGTGCACGAGCAGTTGTACCGCTCGCAAGACCTGGCGCGCATTGACGTGGGCAATTACATCAAAGAACTGACCGCGAACCTGATGCACTCGTACCGGACGGCGATGGGACGTGTACACCTGGAAGTACGGGCCGATCCGCTTTACTTTGACATCGACGTGGCGATTCCATGCGGGCTGATCATCAACGAACTCGTCTCGAACTCCCTGAAACACGCCTTTCCGGAAGGCAAAAACGGCCACATCGTCGTTGAGATTCGGCTGGACGCCAACGGACAACACACGCTGATCGTGCGCGACGATGGCGTCGGCTTCCCGGAGACGCTGAACGTCTACAAGACCGAGACGCTCGGCTTGCAGCTCGTCACCAGCCTGACTGCGCAGCTGAACGGCACGGTCGGCCTTCAGAAGGGCAACGGCACGACGTTCGAGATCCGCTTCGCCGGGCGCAAAGGCTCCCCGCCGGACGCTGCCCGCCCGACGACCGGCTCTCTCATCCGCTAGAGAACATAGCCACGCGCCGGCCTGGTCACAAGGAAAGCTTCTATGACAAACGCGCCTCGGGTTGTGATCGCGGAAGACGAAAGTATCGTCGCCCTGGATATCCGGAACCGGCTGAGCCGGATGGGATATGCCATCCTCGCCGTCGTGGATTCGGGCGAAGCCGCCATCGCCCTGACCGTCGCCGCGCGGCCCGACATTGTGCTGATGGACATCCGGCTGAAGGGCGAGATCGATGGGATCGAGGCCGCCAGGCGCATCCGGCAGAAGCTCAGCGTGCCCATCATCTACCTGACGGCCTCTGCCGACCTGCACACGTCACGACGCGCCGAACGCGATGCGCCCGCGCCGTTTCTGCTCAAGCCCTTCGACATTCAAGAGCTGCGCGACGTGATTGAGGATGCGCTGGCCGGGTCGCTTCGCGGGCGCACCCCACGCGAATCCTAAATCGTGAGGCGCGCCCGGTAGCTCTAGCCGCATCTGTAGCTGTCTCCGCATCCCCATCCGTATCTGTTCCCCGCCGCTGTACCTCAGTTCTGCTCACACAGCGTGAAGACGCGGAACACCCCGTTGAAGCGCTCCGGACCGCGCGAAGCGAACAGGCCGTGCCCGCCCAGCCCTTTCAGCCAGACGATGCCCACGATCTGGTTGCCGCTGACTTCCCTCTCCAGCCGGTAAAGCGACCGCCAGAACGTGAAGTCGATGAACTCGAACTGGTAGCCCTGCGGGTGAGTGATCGTGTACTTGATGGCCGGGTTATTGATGTCCTCGACCTCGAATGAGCCGCCGCCGCGCGAATTGTCGATCTGGCAGTTTGGCGGCAAGGTGAGCGGCGCAGAGCGGAAGGGCATGGTCTGGCCCGGCTCGCCGCCGCCGCCCGGCCACGTGCCGCTCATGCCGACGCTCAACTCCCCCTGGACGCGCGGCACGTCGCTCACCGTCAGCGTCGCCGTGGATACATTGTCGCTGCCATCGCGCTCGTTCGGCGCGGGCGCGACATTGACTGTGATCGCGTAACTGCCGGGCTGGTTGTAGGTCACCGGGAAGGTGTGTACGGACGTCTGCCCCGGCGCAAGGCGCGCTGTAGCTTGCGGCGTGCCCGCGCCAACGCCTGCTCCGCTGTTGAAAGTAACCGTCGATTCGCCCGCCGAAAGCTGCCCCCGGTTCACGATGGTCACCGTGGCGACCACCTGCCGCCGCGCGATGGGCACACTTGGGTTAAAGGTCAGGCTCTGCACGGCAAGGTTGGGCGGGCCGAGCGTGGGCGTGGGCGTCATCACCGTCAGGGCGGCGCTCAGCGGCGGGAAGGCCGGCCCGTAGTCCAGCAGCACCGTCACTTCGCCGTTCACCGGAGCCGGGTACGCGCGCAGGCTGACATTGATCTGGCGGTCGCCATAGCCCACGCCCGCGCCGATGGCCTGCCCGCCAATGCTGATGGCTGGTGGCGTGGCCGACGGCAGCAGGTTCAGTCCGCGCAGGCTGACCGACGGATTCGCGTTCGGATCGAGCACGATTCGCTGCGGTGAAATGCTGGTCAGCTCCGGCTGGCGTGTGAACACCAGTTGCGCCTGGACGCCCTGGTTGGCGCGCACCATGACCCATGCCCGCAGGTCCGAGCTGAACAGCAGCGCCCCGAAGAAGAGCAGGTAGACCACCATCAGGCCGAAAACAAGCCACTGCCCCAGGCTATTCGGGCCGCCGCGCGTGAACAAGAGCACGATGAAGACAATCGCGCCGAGGGCCAGCGCGACGATGGCCAGGATGCTCAGCGCATTCAGAAACGCGGCGTTCAGCACGTAGGTGACGCCCTGCACGGTGACCACGACGCTATCGGCCAGGCTTTGCCGGATGGCCGCGACGTTCACCTGAAGCTCGTCGCTGGCGCTGCGCAATACGGTGAGCGCGCTTGCTTCGATCTGGGTGACGTTTTCCCCGATCAGCGCGTTGACCTGGCTGATGATCTGGCTGACCTGGAGCAAGCGCCCGTTGAGCGCGTTGTCGATGCTGGAGATGGTGATGTCCAGGTTGTCGCGGTACTTCGTCTCCAACTCGTTGATGAGGCCCTGGATGTTGTTATCCAGGCTTTCGAGCACGCTCTGTACGTCCGCCGTGGCCGTGCTCATCAGCCGCTCGATGCTGTTCGCCGCCTGACGCAGCGCCTCAAGCAGGCCAAACACGGTGATGGCAGCGCCGATCTGTGCTCGCGCCGGCTGTGGACCGCCCAGAATGGGCAGCAGCGGGGCAAACCCGACGATGGCAATCACGACGATTGCCAGCATGACCCGGCCCAATCGCCGGATGGTAACGTAGCCCATCATGGTACTCCTCCTGGTGGGGAGCGACGGACAGATGGAGTAGCCAGCCCTCATTATACAACTCATATCGCCCCGGCGACGCGCGGGCTACCATATCACATTCCAATCGGTGGGGTGGAAGGCAAGGCGGATTCTGGCGCTCGTGGTAAGCGGCCTGCTCGGCGCAGGGCAATCGCATCAAAATCCACCGTTAAGGCAGGCAGCAGGAAAACACCTCACCCCCTGACCCCCTCTCCATGCCGTCGGGGTCCCCGACCGGGTCCCCATTGAACGCAAGCGTTCAATGGGTGGTCTGGGGTGACGGACAGGGAGAGGGGCCGGGGGTGAGGACGCTTTGATGCGATAGCCCTGCTGCTCGGCGGCTCGGCCATTGCCCCGCCCCAGTCGGGGTGATACAATGCGCGCCATTGCATCGCCCAACCGTGACAGGACGAGTCATGACCGACCACAAGAAACAGCGCCCGCCGCGTATCTTTTCCGGTATTCAGCCGTCGGGAAACCTGCACATTGGAAACTACCTCGGCGCGCTCAAGCAGTGGGTGCAGTTGCAGACCGAGTACGAGTGCTTTTACTGCGTTGTGGACCTGCACGCCATCACCGTGCAGCAGGACCCCGCCCAGCTTCGTGAGGCGACGCTGCGCAACGCGGCGATCTACCTCGCGGCGGGCATCGACCAGAAATACTCGACCGTCTTCGTGCAATCGCACGTGTCCGCGCACGCCGATCTGGCCTGGATTCTGGGGTGCTTCACGCCGATGGGCTGGCTGAACCGGATGACGCAGTTCAAAGACAAGGCCGCCAAACAGCAGGCCGAATCGGTCAGCGCCGGGCTGTTCACCTATCCCACGCTCATGGCGGCGGACATCCTACTGTACCAGGCCGACCTCGTGCCGGTGGGCGATGACCAGAAACAGCATTTGGAGCTAACGCGCGACCTCGCCCAGCGCTTCAACAGCCTGTACGGCGAAACGTTCACCCTGCCCGACGCCTTTATCCCCAAAGCCGGCGCGCGCATCATGGGCCTGGACGAGCCGACCGCCAAGATGAGCAAGAGCGATAACTCGGACCTGCACGCCGTGGACATCCTCGACACGCCGGACCGGATTCGCAAGAAGGTCATGCGCGCCGTGACCGACTCCGGGCGCGAGATTCGTTTCAGCACGGAGCCAGAGCGCGCCGGCGTGAACAACTTGCTGACCATTTACCAGGCGTTCACCGGGGAGACGCGCGAAGCCATCGAGAGCCGCTTTGAAGGCAAGGGCTATGGCGATTTGAAAAAGGCGGTGGCCGAGGCCACCGTTGAGGGGCTGCGCCCGGT
>JADZBY010000154.1 GCA_020851855.1 Anaerolineae bacterium | reverse complement strand
GCGCTGTACACGCTCAGCGACTTTGGCGCGGTGGCGCTCATGCAGTACGACGCCTTCACGCGGGTCATCTTCACGCAATACACGAGCGCCTTTGACCGCAGCCTCGCCGCATCGCTCTCGCTGGTCCTGGTCGCGGTGACGGGCAGCTTGTTGATCCTGGAGCGGCGCGTTGCCAGAGGGCGCGGCGCGAACGGATCGCGCGGGGCGGGCCATCACCATGCGCATGCGCACTACCGCCTCGGCGCAGGCGCGGCGCGCGGCCTGCAGCCGGTGCGGTTGGGACGGTGGCGCGGACCCGCGCTGGCCTTCTGTGCAGCGCTGGTCGGGTTGGGCGTCGTCGTGCCGGTCGCCGTGCTGCTCACGTGGCTGACCAGCGCCCAGCGCGTCGCACCGACGGGCACGGACTTGCTCGGCCCGGCGCTCAACACGTTTTGGGCAGGGCTGCTCACGGCGCTGGTGGTGGGCGCGGCGGGCCTGCCGCTGGCCATCCTGGGCGCACGGGGTGTGGGCCGCTTCGGGCGCGGGCTGGCGCAGGCGGCGTACCTGGGCAACGGCCTGCCGGGGCTGGTCATCGCGCTGGCGCTGGTCTTTTTCGGGGCCAACCTCGTGCCCGCGCTGTACCAAACCTTGCCGCTGCTCATCTTCGGCTACGCGATCCGCTTCCTGCCGCTGAGCGTCGGGGCGACGCGGAGCGCGCTGGCGCAGATCAACCCGCGTTTTGAAGAGGCGGGGTGCAGCCTGGGCCTCTCGCCGTGGTGGGTGGCGTGGCGCGTCACCGTGCCGTTGGCGCGGGCGGGCGTCTTGGGCGGCATGGCGCTGGCGTTCCTGAGCGCGGCCAGAGAACTGCCCGCCACGCTGTTGCTCGCGCCGACGGGCTTCCGCACGCTGACCACGGAAATCTGGATGGCGCAGGCTCAGGCGCGTTACACGCAGGCTGCCGCGCCCGCCCTGCTGATCATCCTGCTCTCGGCGCTGTCGCTGGCGCTCATTCTGCGCGGTAATCACAAGGCAGGGAAACGGGCATGACGCTGGCATTGGAATGCGCCGGGGTGCGCAAATCGTTCACGGACTGCACGGCGCTGCGCGGCGCGGATTTGCGGGCCGAGGCAGGGCAGATCGTGGCGCTGCTGGGGCCGAGCGGGTGCGGCAAGACCACGCTGCTGCGCCTGATCGCGGGCTTTGACCGGCCTGACGGCGGCGAGATTCGCATCGGCGGGCGGCTCGTGGCGGGCAACGGCGCGTTCGTCCCGCCCGAACAGCGCCGCGTGGGCATGGTCTTCCAGGATTACGCGCTCTTCCCGCACCTGCCCGTCGCGGCGAACGTCAGTTTTGGGCTGCGCGGCCCGGCGCTGGCCAGGACGGCGCGCGCCGATGCCCTGCTGGAACAGGTCGGGCTGGCCGGGCTGGCGGCGCGGATGCCGGGTGAATTGTCCGGCGGGCAGCAGCAGCGGGTGGCGTTGGCGCGGGCGCTCGCCCCGGAGCCGCAGATCATCCTGTTGGACGAGCCGTTCTCGAACCTGGACGCCGCCTTGCGCCAGCAGGTGCGCGGCGAGGTACGCGATATTCTCCGCCGCAGCGGCGCGACGTGCGTGTTTGTGACGCATGACCAGGAAGAGGCGCTCAGCCTGGCCGACGTGGTCGCCGTGATGCTGGATGGCCGCGTCGTGCAGGCCGATGCGCCGGAGACGCTCTACGCGCGGCCTGCCAGCCCGCAGGTGGCGGCGTTCGTGGGCGAGGCGAATTTCATCTACGCGGAATTGTGCGCGGGCGAGGCGCTGACGGCGCTCGGCGCGCTGCCGCTGGCGTCGTACGCCGGGCCGGAGCACAGCGAAACGATGGCGCTGGTCCGCCCGGAAGCGATCCGGCTGGACGCTGACGCGGAAGGCAACGCACGGGTGCTATGGCGGGAGTATTACGGGCACAGCCAGCGGGTCGGGCTGCTGCTGGACACGGGCGAGATGCTCGTGGCGCGGCCCGGCTCGGCGCAGCGCTACGACGTCGGGCAGCGCGTGGCCGTGCGCGTTGAGGGGCCGGTCATCGCCTATCCGGCGGAGATGGCGGAGATGGTAGGGGCGTAAGGCGGGCGAGGCGCGGGGCGGGCGAGTTGCCGGGCGGACGAGGCAGGCCTCGTCCCTACACGTGATCGTAGGGACAACGCCTGCGTTGTCCGCTTCCCGCTATTGCATCCGCACCAGCACGTCGGCGTCGCGCCACAGCCCTTCGAGGTCGTAATAGCTGCGCAACTGCGGCGAGAAGACGTGCACGATCACGTCGCCGTAATCCATGAGCACCCAGCCGCTCTCGCCGCGCCCTTCGACATGCAGCGGCAGCCGGGCCATGCGCTTCTTCACTTCGTCGCGGATGTGCTCCACGACGGCGTTGATTTGCCGGTCGCTATTGGCGTTGCCGATGACGAAAAAGTCCGCGATGACCGACGAGGTGCGCAGGTCCATCAGGATAATGTCTTCGCCCTTGCGGTCTGCGATCAAATCGACAATGGCGCGCGCCAGATCAATCGTTTCCAGAACAGCCTCCAGCCCGTGTACAGGTCAGGTCCGTCGTGCAGTGTGGTCATTCTATCATGGCGGGCTTGGGCGAGTCTAGCGGGGAAATGCGGGAAGACAGCGAGTATCAGTGCTGAAGGCCCAACTCGCGCGCAACGTCATCGATTGACCTGCCGGCGGGGCGCGCCGCCAGATAGGCGCGTAGTTCGGCGGCAATGTCCGGGCGGAACGTCAGGTCTCGCTCCGCATCGTCCTCATCCAGATCGGAGAATATGACTCGAACGGGAAACGACGCGGACACGAGATGCCCTCCCCGCGCAACAAACCATTGACGACCCGCACGGGTTTTGCTATCATCTGGGCATACGGTTGCCACCTTAGCTCAACGGTAGAGCATACGCTTCGTAAGCGTGAGGTTTTGGGTTCAAATCCCAAAGGTGGCTCAGGAACGACAGCGCGACGGAGTGCCCGCCGCGCTGTTTTTTGTCTGCCGGTTGCCGCTAATCGTCGCCGGGGGCCGCCCGCACCGCCGCCAGCGCCGCCCCACCTGTGTTGCGTTGCGGTTCCTTGCGCCGGGCAAGCTGAACGAGCAGCGTGCCCGGAATGGCCAGCGCGATGCCCGCCAACGCCTGCGCGGTGAGCGCTTCGCCCAGGAATACCCAGGCCAGGAGCGATATCTGGATCAGCATCGTATTGTTGATCACGCTCGATTCCGTGGCGGACAGCGTGCGCAGCGTGTGATTCCAGAGCGTGAAGGCGAACGCGGTGTTCACAGCGGCCAACCAGAGCACGATCAGCGCGTGTTGCAAGCTCAGGTGCGGCAGTCCCGACGTGGCGACGCCCGCGACGAGCAGGATCAGGCCGCCCGTGCCAATGCTGACCAGCGTCACGCTGAACGGGTCGATGTCGCCGCGCCGGTTCACACGCCGTCCCAGGATCGCGGACAGCGCGTTGGCCGCGACGCACACGGCGACGGCGATGAACCCGACCGTCTGATCTGTCGGGAAGTCGGGCGGGTAGAAGTACACCAACACGCCGGCCAGGAAGACGCCGATGCCCAGCCATTGCAGCCGGGTGGGCCGCTCGGACAGGATCGCGCCGCTCAACAGGGCCACGATCACCGTGGTGAAGTTCAGGAGCAGCGTGATCGTGGCGGCGGGCAGGTAGGCGAGGCTGACGTACTGCGCGCCCATCGTCAGGGCGATGTACACCACGCCGAGCACGATCAGGCCGCGCCACGCCCGGCGCGGTAGCGCGCGCAGCGCATCGCGGCGGGGCGCGCTGCGGACCACCAGCGGGAGCATGAACAGGAACGCCAGGCTATACCGCAGCCCGGCGAAGGTCAGCGCGGGCAGGTCGGCCAGCCCGATCTTGATCAGCACCCAGGACGTCGACCACAGGAAGGTTACGAACAGGGCCTGGAGCACGGCGCGCGCCGGCGTTGGCCCGTCTTCCCGCCGCATCGCTCAGCCCGTCGGTGCGTCGAACTTGAGGCGCGCCGCACCACGCCGCCCACGCCTTCGGAAGCGGATGGGCCGCCGGAAATAGAAGCGCATCCAGCGGCGGCGCGGGCGTCCCAGGTCCGGATCGACGTCCGCATCCGCGCCCCGGCCATTCAGCCCGGCCCGCAATGCGCCGATCACGTTCGCGTTCACGGCCAGCCGCGCCTGGTGGATGGCGTTCTTGACTCCCTTCGCATTCGTCCGCCCGTGCGCCACGATGACCACGCCGTTCACGCCCAGAAGCGGCGCGCCGCCGATCTCGAACGGGTCGACTTTGTGGTACACGTTGCGCAGCGCCCCGCGCGACAGGAACGCGCCGAGCATGTGCAGCAGGTTCGAGGTCAATTCGCGGCGCAGGATACGGAACATGGTGTCCCCGACGGCTTCCAGCGATTTGAGCATGATGTTGCCCACGAAGCCATCGGCCACGATCACATCCGCCGCGCCCTGCAGAACCTCTTTCGGCTCCACATTGCCGATGAAATTCACGCCGGATCGGGGCAAAAGCAGCGCCGTTTGCCGCACCAGCGAATTGCCCTTGCCCTCTTCTTCGCCGTTGGAGAGCAGCGCCACACGCGGCTGCTTCTTGCCCAGCACGTGCTCGGCGTAGATCGCGCCCATCAGGCCGAACTGCACCAGCCACGCCGGGCGCGCGTCGGCGTTTGCGCCCAGGTCCACGAGCACGACGAGCTGATCGTTTTCCACGCGCACCAGCGAGGTGAGCGCCGGGCGGTGCACGCCGGGGATGCGCTTCAGGGTGTGCAGCGTGGCGATGGCCAGCGCCGCGCCGGTATTGCCCGCCGTGACGAAGGCATCTGCCTTGCCGTCGCGAACGAGGCCCATGCCGATCATCATGCTCGATTCGGGCTTGATGCGCGCCGTGCGGCTGGGCCGGTCGTGCATATCGACGGCTTGCGGGGCGTGCGCTACCTCGATGGACAAGCCGCGCGTATCGTACCTGGCCAGCTCGCGCTGAACCGTGTCCTGGTCGCCGACGAGGATAATTGTATCCTGTGGGTGGCCCTGGTGGGTGTCAAAATCCTGGCGGGCAGCCAAGACAGCCCCTTCAACATCCGGAGTGGGCCGCCGGTCGCTGCCCATTGCATCGACCGCAATTCGCATTCAAGCCTCGTCAGCGCGTTCGCGTTGTCGGTTCTCTATTCTAATTCAGGCGATTGTGAGAAATCAATTGGGAGAAAACGCGCGGGAGTCATCTCGCCAGCGTGGGCCGTTCTCGATCAGGTAATCGAGGAACCGGGTTTCGCGGGCCAACATGGTGCGCTCGGTGCGCAGCAGCGACGGCAGATCGGGCACGGCGAGCAGGTCTTGTTTGTCTTTGGCCGGCAGATGGACGATGACCGCGATCAGGAAGGCGAGCGTCACCGGGTCTTCGGGCAGCTTCTCCAGCTTCAGATCGACGTTGCCGAGACGGGCAAAGATGTCCAGGTATTTCTTGACCAGCGGGGCCAATTGGCGGGCCATGGCGCGCACCACCGGCTCGCGGGTCTGGGACAGCGGGAACGGCTCGATTTCGCCGGTCAGGTACGGCTTGCCGTAGCGCACCTCGCGCAGCCGGAATCGCTGCTGGCCGAGCGTGGCGATGTTCATCTCCCCGTCGTCGAGATATTTCACGTTGGTGATGTGCGCCGTGGTGCCGATCTCATAGGTATCCGCCGGGCCGCCCACTTCGCTCCCGTTGCGGATGAGCACGACGCCAAAAGGTCGCGATTCGCGCACGCACTCGCTGATCATCACCTTGTAACGCGGCTCGAAGATATGAAGGTAAAGCGGCATCCCGGGGAACAGCACGCTATTCAGCGGGAAGAGCGGCAGCTCTTGCATTTTCCCCCTAACTCAGGTTTCACATGCCCGCCGATACGGATAGATTGTACGCTAACTGATCAGGGGCCGCCAAACGGGCCTTCCCGCTATAATAGTCCGCCGGTACGTGACCTCTGGACCAGAAAGAAGCCTGAACCATGACCTTTGACCTCGCCGCCGCGCTGGATATTGCCCGGCGCTGTGCCCGTGAAGCCGGCGCGCTGCAACGCCTGATGCTGGCCGACCGCGCCCACCGTCCGCTGCCTGTCTACATGAAAGGCCCCACCGACCTGGTGACCGAGGCGGACCGCCAGTCGGAAGCGCTCATCGTGCGGGCGCTGCTGGACGCCTTCCCGGATCACCACATCGTCGGGGAAGAAGGCGGCGGCATGGGCGCGCCGTTCGAGGGCGCGGCCTATCGCTGGTACATCGACCCGGTGGACGGCACGACGAATTACGCGCACGGCTTCGGGCACTGGGCGGTCAGCCTGGGGCTGGCGGGCGCGGATGGCTGGCCGGTGATGGGCGTGGTGTACGATCCGTCGCGCGACGAGATGTTCCACGCTGTGCGCGGCGGCGGCGCGTTCGTGAATGACCAGCCGGTGCGCGTCTCGACGGTGGCGGACCTGAGCGGCGCGCTGGTCGGCTCCGGCTTCCCGTATGACGTGTGGACCAACCCGGACAACAATACGCGCGAATGGGTGGCCGCCGCTCGCCGGGCGCAGAGCGTACGCTGTACCGGCTCGGCGGCGCTCGATCTGGCCTATGTCGCGGCGGGGCGGCTGGACGGCTACTGGGAGCGTGGGCTGAAGCTGTGGGATTATATGGCCGCCGGGCTGATGGTGACCGAGGCGGGCGGCAAACTGAGCGATTTTCGCGGCACGACCGAAGCGCTGTACAAAACCGGGCGTGTGGTGGCCAGCAACGGCCTGTTGCACGACGCGCTGATGGCCATCGTACTGCACGCCGACGATGCGCCGCGCCCCGGCATGGCGCATTGAGGATAGGCGGACGAGGCAGGCCTCATCCCTACCCGGCGATCTCGTAGGGACAACGCCTGCGTTGTCCGCTGCGTTGTCCGCTGCGTTGTCGCTGCGTTGTCGCTGCGTTGTCCGCCGCTGGATCGACTCTGAAAGCGATGGGCGGCGGGCCGGGGGTGAGGCGATTCAAGGACATTCATCATGTGCGGCATTTTCGGCCACTTTCATCGTAATGATCCGCACGGCGGCGACCGCGCGCTCGTGGAGCGCATGGCGGCCCGTCTGGCGCACCGTGGCCCGGACGGCAGCGGCGTACAGGCGCGCGGACGGCTCGCCTTCGGGGCGGGGCGGCTGGCCATCATCGACCTGGCCGCGCCCGCCGGGCCGCTCAGCAGCGAGGATGACGCCGTCGCCGTCGCCTTCAACGGCGAAATCTATAACTTCCGGGCGTTGCGGGCCGAGCTGGAAGCCGCCGGGCACAGGTTTGCCACACGCACCGACACCGAAGTCATCGTGCACGGCTACGAAGAATGGGGCGCGGATGTGCTGGCCCGCCTGCGCGGCATGTTCGCCATCGCGATCTGGGATGCGCGGCGCGAACGGCTGCTGCTGGCGCGCGACCGGTTGGGCGAGAAGCCGCTCTATTACGCCCAGCCTGGCGACAACTTTTACTTTGCCTCAGAGATCAAAGCCCTCTTTGAAGCGCCCGGCCTGCCGCGCCGGGTGAACGGCGACGCGCTGCCTTTTTACCTGACGCTGGGCTACACGCCGCCGCCGCTGACGATGTTCGCGGGCGTGTCAAAGCTTGCGCCGGGTGAGATGCTGCTCGTGGACCAGGACGGCGTGCGCGCCGAGCGGTACTGGCGGCCCGTCATGGACAGCCTGACCGAGCATGGCGGCGTGACGGGCTACGACGAGGCCGTACGGCGCGTGCGCGAGCGGATTTTCGACGCCGTCGAGTCGCGGTTGATGAGCGATGTCCCGCTCGGCGCGTTGCTCAGCGGCGGGCTGGATTCCACCGCCGTGGTGGCTATCATCGGGGCGCTGATCGACCGCCCGGTGCGCACCTTCACCGTCGGGTTTGCGGGCGAGAGCGACAAATTCAACGTGGACGCCCGCTATGCCGCGCTCGCCGCCGAACGGCTGCGCACCGAGCACCGCGCCATCGCCGTGCGCGCCGAGGCCGGGCTGGCGGCGCTCGTCCCGCACCTGATCCACGCCCTTGACGAGCCGGTCGCACAGCCCGCCATCGTGCAGACGGCCTACGTCTCGGCGCTGGCTCGTGCGGAAGGCGTGCCAGTGCTGTTGAGCGGCGACGCGGGCGACGAGCTTTTCGCCGGCTACCCCACCTACCGCGCCGATCTGCAGCTTCAGCGCTACCGGCGCGTGCCGTCGCTGGTCCGTGAGGCCGTCTTCAACCCGATCTTCGAGCGGCTGCCTGGCGCGCGCTTCGACCGTTTCCGCAAGCTGGCGGCGCGCTCCCGGCTGGACGACGCGACGCTGCGTTATCTGTCGTGGATGCAGCTCGTGGCGCTGGACCGGCTGCCCGACCTGCTCGGCGTGGAACACCGGGCGCTGGCGACAGGGGCCTATGCCGCGCTGCAGGGCGTGATCGGCCCGCTGGCCGAAGCGCCGCGCACCCGCTATTTTGCCGACCGCATCGCCTTCACCAGCCTGAACCTGTGGTTGGCCGAAGACAGCAACATGCGCGTGGACAAGATGAGCATGGCCATGTCCATCGAGTCCCGCGCGCCGCTCGAAGACCATCACCTGGTCGAACTGGCGCTGCGTTTGCCGCTGGAATACAAGCTGCGCCGGGGCGACTTCAAGGCGGTCTTCAAGGATGCGGTGGCCGATCTCGTGCCGCGCGAAGTGCTGGAGCGTCCCAAGTGGGGCTTTTTCCCGCCCATGTCCGGCTGGCTGCGTGGTCCGCTTCTGCCGCTGGTGAAAGAATACCTGTCGCCGGAGCGCGTCGCGGCGGTGGGCTGGTTCGATCCGGCGGCGGTGGCGCGGCTGGTGGATGATCACGTGGTGAAGAAGCGCTATGAGATGTGGCCGCTGTGGTCGGCGCTGGTCTTCCACGTGTGGCACGCGCTGTACATCAGCCAGGATGTGCGGCTGGACGGCCCGTTGACGCCCGCCGACGTGATCGCGCGGGCAGAGATCACGGCGACGGGGGCGTGAGGCCTCACCCCTGGTCCTATCCTTTTCGCGTCAAGGGATGATCTCGCGGCGGACAACGCAGGCGTTGTCCCTACCAAGTCACCGTGTAGGGACGAGGCCTGCCTCGTCCGCCCGCATTCAAACGCGCCTACCGTGGGCGGGGCGACGAGGGCGTGAGGCCTCACTCCTGGCCCTATCCTTTTCGCGTCAAGGGATGATCTCGCGGCGGACAACGCAGGCGTTGTCCCTACCAAGTCACCGTGTAGGGACGAGGCCTGCCTCGTCCGCCCGCATTCAAACGCGCCTACCGTGGCCGGG
>JADZBY010000153.1 GCA_020851855.1 Anaerolineae bacterium | reverse complement strand
GCGTTCTGAATGTCGGGAATAATCAATCCGATGATGCTTGAGCTCTGAACGCGCAAGCTCTGCGCCACTCGATTGGGCAGATAATTCAGCTCCTCGACTGCATGCAGCACGCGCTCGCGAAGGTGAGCGCTCACCGAGGCATTTCCAGCCATGACGCGAGAGACCGTCGCACTGGATACGCCTGCTTTGCGTGCGACATCAAGAATACTGGGCTTCTCCGATTGCATTTTGTCGGAATCCTAGCTATGGAGCCTCACAGACTGTCTAGAATACACCAATCGTGATTGGAGGCACTCACAGATGCTCGTAGATAGATCAATCACGCCCTGATGCCCAGTGAACCTCACTCCAACCCCTCTCCATGAGGGAGAGGGGCCGGGGGGGAGGGCAGATAGGTATCGTCTCACTGTGAAGGGGAGTTATGGTAATGGAACGTATTCTGACCATCGAGCGCCATATCCTCGATACGCAGCGCGAGCACCCGCTTGCTACGGGCGTGCTGTCCCGGCTTCTGTACGACATCGCGCTGGCTGCCAAGATCATCGCCCGCGAGACGACGCGCGCCGGGCTGGTGAACATCCTCGGCTCGGCGGGCCAGACCAACGTGCAGGGCGAAGAGCAGCAGAAACTCGACGTGTTCGCCCACCGCACCATCTTCCGCATGAATGACCACACAGGCCGCCTGTGCCTGATGGCCTCGGAAGAGCATGAGGATATCATTCCGATCCCGGACAAGTACCCGTGCGGCAAATACGTGCTCGTCTTCGACCCGCTCGATGGCTCTAGCAACACCGACGTGAACGGCAACGTGGCGACCATCTTCGCCATCCATCGCAAAATCACGCCCGGCGACCAGGGCCAGCTTGACGACGTGCTTCAGCCGGGGCGCGACATCGTAGCGGCGGGCTACGTGGTGTACGGGCCAAGCACTATGCTTGTGTACAGCACCGGCCACGGCGTGCACGGCTTCACGCTCGATCCCTCGGTCGGGGAATTTCTGCTCAGCCACCCCGACATCCGCATCCCTGCCAAGCCAAAATACTACAGTTGTAACCAGGGCAACGAAAGGTACTGGCCGGCGGGCGTCCGGCGCTTTGTGGAATGGCTCCAGGCCAAAGATGACCCGGTGCGCAAGCCCATCGACGCCCGCTATTCGGGCGCGCTCGTCGCGGATGTGCACCGGATTCTGCTCCAGGGCGGCGTCTTCTTTTACCCCGGCGATCTGCGCGACCCGGCCAAGCCCTACGGCAAGCTGCGCCTGATCTACGAGTGCGCGCCGCTGGCGTTCCTGGTCGCCCAGGCGGGCGGCTACGCTTCGGACGGCCTCGGCTCGGTGCTCGATCTCGCGCCGCACACCCTTCACCAGCGCATCCCGTTCTTCATCGGCGACCGCACCCTCGTCGAGCAGGCCGAGCGCTTCATCCAGGAGCACGATGGCGAGTGGGTCCAGACCTACAGCGCCGTGCGGCACGGCGCGCCGGGCGCTGCGGCGCGCGCCTGACGGCCGACCTGTTACTTTAACGAAGGGATGAGCGTCTGCCGGTCAGCAATTCGCACAGAGAGTTTTCGGGGAGGTGATGGGCGTGGGCTGGTCACCGTTGACCGGCCCGGCGTCTTGTGCTATTATCACGATACAGCTCCACATAAACTGCCTTAACTTGTAGAGCCGACACGCCAGGTCGCGGGTTCGGGGTGTACCGCTCGTAATCCACGGCAGGTCGTAACTACCTCAACAGCGCTATCAACTCACTGCATTGGTCACTAGAGGCTGCGTCATGCGCTCTTGACCTGACTTGATCGTATCGGGTGTACCGTCCATCCTCCGGAGTGATGAATCCCCATGGATATCGCCGAACTTGAAGCCCAGACCCTCGACTCGCTGCGCACCCTCGCGCGCGACGCCAACATCGCCGGTTATAGCCGGCTCAAGAAACCTGACCTGATCTTGCGCCTCTTGCGAGATAAAGCCGAAAAGCAAGGCCACGAGCTGCGTGGTGGTGTACTGGAGATCATCGACGAGGGCATCGGCTTTCTGCGCTCCGAGCACTACCTTCCCGGCCCCGACGACATCTATGTGAGCCAGACCCAGATCCGCCGTTTCAGCCTTCGCACCGGCGACATGGTCATCGGTCAGGTACGCCCGCCCAAAGACTCTGAAAAGTACTTTGGTTTGCTCCGCGTCGAGGCCGTCAACGGCCTGGACCCCGAAATCGCCAAATCGCGCGCGACTTTTGAGCAACTGACGCCCATTTTCCCGCAGGTGCGCTTTGACCTGGAAACCAGTCCGCGCATCCTGTCCACGCGCCTCTTGAACCTGATCGCGCCCATCGGCAAGGGCCAGCGTGGCCTCATCGTCTCGCCGCCCAAAGCCGGCAAGACCACGGTGCTCAAGGAAGTCGCGAACGCCATCAGCAAGAACTACCAGGACGTGCACCTGATGATCGTGCTCATCGGTGAGCGCCCGGAAGAAGTCACCGACATTGACCGTTCCGTTGAGGCCGAAGTCATCGCCTCGACCTTCGACGACCCGGTGACGAACCATGTGCGCGTGGCGGAGATGGCGCTGGAGCGCGCCAAGCGGCTCGTGGAAATCCGGCGGCACGTCGTCATCCTGCTGGATAGCATCACCCGCCTGACGCGCGCCTACAACCTGACCGTGCCGCCGTCGGGCCGCACGCTGACCGGCGGCCTGGACCCGTCCGCGCTGTACCCGCCCAAGCACTTCTTCGGCGCGGCGCGTAACGTCGAAGAGGGCGGCTCGCTGACCATCATCGCCACCTGCCTCGTCGATACCGGCAGCCGCATGGACGATGTGATTTACGAAGAGTTCAAGGGTACTGGCAACATGGAGCTGCACCTGAGCCGCCGCCTGCAAGAACGCCGCATCTTCCCGGCCTTCGACGTGGAGAAGTCCTCGACGCGGCGCGAAGAGCTGCTGCTCGGCCCGGATGTGCTCCAGCGCGTGTGGGTCATGCGCCGGATGCTGGGCCAGATGATCGCAGATCCGCCGAATGGCGCAGGCCTGGGCCTCGTCGGCGCGACGGAAGCGCTCATCAACCGCCTGCGCATGACGGAGACGAACGAAGAGTTCATGGACACGCTCGAACGCGGCTGACACGGCCTCGTTCGATGTGTGACAGCCAGTGACATCACCGGACGGCCTACGGGGCCGTCCGCGTTTTTCCAGAGGCGACGATAAACGATTGGCCTCACCCCGTTCCATAGGTGAATGCCATGCACGACCTACCCACGACCTACCCGGACGTCAACGCCGTGCTGGATGCGCTGCTCACGAGCATGAGGCGCATCCTGGGCGACAGACTCATCGGCCTGTACCTGTACGGCTCGCTTGTGTGGGGCGATTTTGACCCGGATACGAGCGACATCGACATGCTGGCGGCGCTCGCCTCGGACCTGGACGACGCCGAATTTGCCGCGGTCCAGGCCATGCACGCCCGTGTCGCCGCCGAGCATCCGCGCTGGAATGACCGGATCGAGGTCCAGTACCATTCGGCGGAAGGTCTGCGCACCTTTAAGGCGAAAGCCAGCCCGATGGCCAATATCAGCCCCGGCGAGCCGTTTCACCGCATCACAGCGGGCCGCGACTGGCTCATGAACTGGT
>JADZBY010000152.1 GCA_020851855.1 Anaerolineae bacterium | reverse complement strand
ATCCCGCTCGTCGCCGTCGTCGGCCCCAGCGAAGTGGAAACGGGGACGATCAAGCTCAAGGCGCTGGCCACACAAACGGAGATCACGGTGGCGCGGGACAACGCGACCGCGGCGGCGCAACAACTGCTCATGGACCTAGATCGGCGTCCGCCCCCGTCGCGCTGAGGCGGACGCCAGTGAATGATACGCGATTGACGACAGGTTGGTAGGCTTTGCGGAGCCTGGGCCGGTTTGGTTCGATAAGGAAGACCATGTCTCAACAATACACTGCGGAACAACGCGAGGCAGTCCTCGCTCGCACCGAGGGGTATCCCCTGATTCTCGTCTCGCCGCGCCATCGGCAGCGCAACGCCCTGCTGGCCATGTTGCTTGCGGCAGAGCGCGATACACTGTACTTCGCCGTCGCAGAAGCCGATTCCGCACTCCGGCCCATGCTCAAGGCGATGGTCGACGCCGTTCAGGACGTTGACCCGAAATTCGGCAAGCAGCTCGCCCAGGCGCTCGGTGGGCGCACCTCGGCCACCGAGCTGGCCGATGCGCTGGCGGCGGATCTCGGCAAGGCCAGGCCCAAGCCGCGCCTTGTGGTGCTCGATAACCTGGACAACCTGGAACGCTCTACCGATGCCAAACGGTTCTTCGAGCACCTTGTCCGCAGCCTGCCACGCGGGATGCAGCTCGTCGTGAGCGGGCGCTACCTGGATTACATGGCCTGGTTCCCGCTGGTGAGCGCCGGGCTGGCGTACCCGCTGGGCGAAGAACAGACGCTCGACGGCGGCATCCTCGACCCGAACAAGCCCGAGTCGCCGCACCTGGAAGTTTACGCGCTGTCCGGCGGCAACGTCTTCGTCAACGGCCTGCCGCTCACGACGTGGGACGGCCCGCTGCCGCGCAACCTGTTCTACTTCTTCGTCGATCATCCGATGGTCACGCGCGACGAGATTTTTGAGACGTTCTGGCCGGACCTGCCGACCAAAGAGGCGACGAACGTCTTTCACGTGACCAAACGCAAGATCAGTGAGCGACTGGGCTATGAACTGACGGCGTATGCGGGTGGCTTCTACCGGCCCAGCGGCCAGCTAAACGTGCATTACGACGTGGCGCGCTTTGAGACGGTGGTCGAGGACAGCAAGCTGCTGCCGCCCACCGATCCCGCCGAATGGCACCGCGCCATCCGCCTGTACCGGTCGCCCTTCCTGAACCGCATCGAGATGCCCTGGATCATCCGCCGCCGTGAGGCGTTGCGGCTATCTTACGCCGAGGCGCTCATCGGGCTGGGCCGGTTGTATCGCTCGCTCAACGAGAAAGAGCACGCCATCAGCTTTTTCCTGCGCGCCCTGCGTGAAGTGCCGCAGCGTGAGGACATCCACCGCGACCTGATGACGCTGTACCACGAACGCGGCGAGACGGACAAGGCCATCGGGCAGTACCGGCTGCTGGCCACGACGTTGGAGCGCACCCTGGGCATCACGCCGTCCCGCCCGACGGTGGTGCTGTACAAGGAACTGGTGGGACAGCAAACGGAGTGACGGGGCGAGCGCGTATTCTCGCCTCGCGCCGCGTGAAAGATGGCCAGGGGCGAGGGTCCGCGCACCTTGCCGGGCCGTGTAAGGCTTGACCGGCAGGCCGGATCACTGCTAAGATAAGCGTATAGGCGTCACGCACTTCATCTTATCCCCCTTTTCCATCGGACATCGGAGGAGGGGGATAAGGGTTTGTAGGGGCAGGATAGGGCGATACGGACCCCGGGGCGAAGTGCGCGCAGACGCCTATAATCGCATATACCCATAGTCAGAACTCGTATACGAACTGAGGACGTGATGACCGACGTACAGTACCTTACCGAAGAAGGAGCCGCTGAGCTGCGCCGCGAGCTTGAAGAGTTGAAGACCGTGAAGCGGCCTCAGCTCGCCGCCAAGCTCAAGGAAGCAATCGCACAGGGCGACCTCTCTGAAAACGCCGACTATCACGATGCCAAAGAGCAGCAGGCATTTTTGGAAGGGCGCATCCGGCAGCTTGAAGAGCTGCTTCGCAGTGCGCTGATCATCGATCATCTTGACGAAGAGACGTCGGGGATTACGGTCGGCATGGAAGTTACAATTCAGGAAGAAGGCGAGAAGCCGGAGAAGTACGTGATCGTGGGCGCGGCGGAAGCCAGCCCGCGCGATGGGCGTATCTCCAACGAAAGCCCGCTGGGCCGGGCGCTGCTCGGCAAGAAAGTGGGCGACAAGATACAGGTCGATGCGCCCGCCGGGCCTATCGCCTTCAAGATCAAGGCCTTCAAGCGGGCAAAATAACCGTATCGCCCTGCCCCATCCTCGCCCCGCAATACAAAACGGGACGGCATCTCGACAGGATGCCGTCCCGTTGCGTTTGGTAGTCTGACCTGCCGGGCGCTGGGCGCTGTGCTTTGGCTACAGTACCGTGCTCAGGCGTCGCTCTTGGCGGATGTGGAAGTCGACGCGGCGCTGCTGGCCGTCTCGGTGGACGCTTTTGTCTCCGAGCCGGTGGGCTTGTCGTCGCTCTTGGCGGTGTTGCGGTGATTGCTGCCGTTGCCGCCCGACTTGCGGTTGTCCGTCACGTAGAAGCCAGACCCCTTGAAGATCACGCCCGCCGACCCGATCACGCGGTAAACGGAGCCGCTGCACTCAGGGCACGTCGTCAACGGTGCATCATGAAAAGACTGCGTGCGCTCGAAGCGGACGCCACAGTCCGTGCACTGATACACATACAGGGGCATGGGACCCTACCCTCCAGACCTCGAACGAGATGTGCTTTCTGGGAGAAAATCCTACCACAGAAACGTAAGAACGTCATCAGCAAGTTGGCAGAATCGCGTCTATGACAAGGGCGTTGGGCCGTTAAGCGGAGAATCGGTTGTAAGTGCTTCCGATCCGGCTACAATCATCTGTCATCTGTGTTCTGCCACCGTCATATCGGACGTGGTTACGCTTGGAAACCTTACGTCAGAAATACCATGCCATCGCCCAGGCCCTCGCTGACTTGTATGGCACGCCAGTCTGGGAGCAGCGCCTATCACCTGTCGACGAGCTGGTCGACTGCATCCTCAGTCAGTCAACCACGGACACGAACCGGGATCGGGCCTTTGCGCAGCTCAAGGCGCGCTTTCCGACCTGGGAAGCGGTGCGCGATGCGCCCGTGGAAGACGTGATCGAGGCCATCCGGGCTGCCGGGCTGTCTGCCCAGAAAGGGCCGCGCATCCAGGAAGCGCTTCGCCATATCGAGCGCGAGCGCGGCGCGATCACGCTCGACTTCCTGGACGCTCTGCCGATGGCCGAAGCGAAAGCCTGGCTGACTCACATTCACGGCGTTGGCCCAAAAACGGCGGCCATCGTCTTGTGCTTCGCGTTCAACCGGCCTGCGTTCCCGGTGGATACGCACGTGCACCGCGTGGCCGGGCGGCTGGGATTGATCGGGCCGAAAACATCCGCCGACCGCGCGCATGATGAGCTTGAGGCGCTCGTCCCGCCTGAAACGTACTATGCGGCGCACCTGAACCTGATCGCGCATGGCCGCCAGGTTTGCCAGGCGCGCCGTCCGCTGTGCGAACGCTGCCCGCTCACCGAGTGGTGCGATTTCTACCAGCAAACGGTGAAGCCGGGCGGCGGCGCGGCGGGACGCAAGGGGATACGCAACACGTCCCGGCGTGGGAACTCTGCTTCCCGCGTGCGGGCCAAGACGACAGACGGGCAGAGGTAATGGCTTCATGTCGCAAGAATCGCTACAGCATATTCGCGAACTGGACACCGCGCTGAACAATGCGCGCCAGACGCTTGAGATCGTGCGCAGCCAGATTCGGTCGGGCCGGGTCGACCCGGTGTACGTCGAGCAACGCCTGAGCGCCGTGGAGCGCGTCCTGGCCGATGTGGCGGAGAATCGTAAGCAGTCCAGCCAGCAAGAGCGCCTCGCCAAGCTGTACGCCGTCAGCCAGGTGATCGGCTCGTCGCTTGACCTGCAGACCGTGCTCGATCAGGTTATGGATGCCATCATCCAGCTTACCGGCGCAGAGCGTGGCTTTCTGGTCCTTCAGGACGACGACGGCAACCTGAAAGTCACCGTGGCGCGCAACTTCGACCAGGAAACACTCGGCAAAGACGGGATTGCCCTCTCGCGCACGGTGACGAACAAGGTCCTGCAAACCGGCGCGCCCATCGTCACGACCAACGCGCAGGAAGACCCGCGTTTTGCCGGCCAGCACAGCATCATCTCCCAATCGCTGCGCAGCATCATGGCCACGCCGCTGCGCGTGCGCGGGCAGGTCATCGGCGTGGTGTACGTCGATAACCGGGTGCGGTCGGGCCTCTTCAACGAGGCCGATCTCGAGATGCTGGACGCCTTCAGCGCCCAGGCGGCAGTGGCCATCGACAACGCGCGGCTGTTCAGCGCTACCGATCAGGCGCTCAGCGCGCGCGTCGAAGAATTGACCATGTTGCAGCGCATGGACCGCCAGCTTAACGAGACGCTCGATCTCGAAAAGGCGATGGCCGTCACGCTCGAATGGTCGAGCAAGGTGTGCCACGCCCAGAGCGCCAGCATGGGCCTGCTCGATCCCGACGGCGAGAACATGCGCCTGGTGACCCATACCGGCGCGCCCGACTCGTTTTCGAGCGCCGAATCGTTGCTCACTCACCCGCTGGTGCAGCAGGTGCTCGACACGCAAGCGCCGGCGCTCGACGTGGACCCGGCGAACCCGGCGCAGATGGTCTTCGTCGCGCCCGTCCAGCGTGAGCGTCGGGTGATCGGCGTCATCGCGCTGAGCGCCGCCGGCTCGAACGCCTTCCGCGACGAGGCGCGGGCGCTCGTGGCGCGCATGGCCGACCGCGCCGCCATCGCCATCGAGAACGCGCGCCTGTACGACGCCGTTCGCGCCGCCAATCTGGCCAAATCCGAGTTCGTCGGCGTGGTCGCGCACGAGCTGAAAGTGCCGATGACCAGCATCAGCGGTTATGCAGAGCTGATGGCCATCGCCGGGACCGTCACCGAACGGCAGCAGGGCTTCATCAACACCATCAAGAACGCCGTGCAGCGCATGAAGGTCCTGGTCAGCGACCTGAACGACATCAGCCGCATCGAGACGGGCCAACTGCGCGTCGATTCGTCGGCGGTGAGCGTTCACGACAGCCTCGCAGTGGCGCAGGAAGGCACGATCACGGAGATCGAGCGGCGTGACCACCGGCTCGTGGTCGATGTCCCGGACGATCTGCCGCGCGTGCTGGCCGACAAGGGCCGCTTGAGTCAGGTGCTCTTGAACCTGTTGAGCAACGCCTACAAGTACACGCCCGATGGCGGCGAGATCACGCTCCGGGCGTGGCAGGATGGCGACTGGGTGGCCATCTCCGTCACCGATACGGGCGTGGGCATGTCTCCGGAGCAGGTCGCCAAACTCGGCACGAAGTTCTGGCGCGCGGACAACGGCCTGCAACAGCCGGGCACGGGCCTGGGCT
>JADZBY010000151.1 GCA_020851855.1 Anaerolineae bacterium | reverse complement strand
GGTTGCGCGGCCAGCACTTCATGTCGTTCATCAGCAGCCGCCCGCAGGTGGTGCTGGCCGTACTGCGCTTCCTGGCGGACCGGGTGCGCCACACCACGACCGTGCTGGAAGAAACCATTGTCCGGGCGGTGCAGCTCACCCACGGGACGGTGACGGAGAGCGCTGCGCCCGCCGCCATGCTCGGCGCGAGCGCGGTGTGGTCCATCCCCACCGCGCCGACGCAGCCCGCGGCCCAGGAGCACGCGCCCGTTGTGGCCGGCGACGTGCCGCTGTCCCTCACCGGCGCGTTCGCCAAGATCGCCGCCACGCTCGACCAGCGCACCGGCGACCAGGAGCGCAAGCAGGCCAACGGCGCTGAACGCCCGGCCCGCGACCGGGAGCCGACCACACGCCTTTGGACTCGCCTGGGCCGCGACGGCGAAGACAAAGACACGGGCGACAACAAGAAAGATATGGAGAAAGACTGAGCGCGCCAGCGATGGACAACCTGATCGACCGGCTTCGCGAATTGCGCCTGTTTCGTGGCGTCACGCCGGAAGACCTGAGCGCCCTGCTCCAGGCCATGACCGAGGTGAAGTACCCGGCGGGACGCCTGCTCTTTGAAAAGGGCGCGCCGGGCGACGCCATGTACATGGTGCTGGCCGGGCGCGTGCGCATCTTCACACGCGATGCGCTCGGCAACGAGATCACGCTCTCGTACATGGAGCCTGTGCGCATCTTCGGGGACTTCTCGCTGCTCGACAACTCGCCGCGCTCCGCCTCGGCCATGATCGACCAGGACTGCACGCTGCTGCGCCTGTCCGCCGAGGATTTCGCTGCGTTCTTGCCCAAACATCCCTCGGTCGGCGTGGCGATGGTCCGCAACATGGCGGAACAGGTCCGGCACATCACCAGTTACCTGAGCAAAGCCAGCACGGCCATGGAGCTTGTGGCGCAGGGCAATTACGAGGCGGCGCTGAACGAGTTGGCCGCCGATGCGCCCGACGACGACGTGCAAAAACTGACCTCGACGCTGGTCGAGATGGTGCAGGCCGTGCGCGAAAAGAACGCTAGCAACGCCGCAAACACGACGGGCGCGGTGTGAAGCGTTAGCTCTCACTGTCCCAGGGCAGGTGCGTCAAGCCATCCTCACCCCCGGCTGTCATAGAGGGGGAGATCGCCCGCCGCGGCGCGTCTCTCCCCCTCTCTACGCGGTACTCTGCGTGGAGAGAGGGCAGGGGGTGAGGCCGTCCCGCCATTTGCCATGCCTTTGGCCCGCCGATATACTACGGCCACATATCGCACGCGCCCGCGCGTCTCCGGCCAACAGGAGCGTTTTTTCCATTGAAGCGGCATTCTACCCGTACGCGATTCGTCCTGGGCTTTCTCATTTTCCTGGGCGTGTTCTTCCTCACGTCATGCGGCGGCTCGGCGGGCGGCGACGGCCCCGCGCCGACGGCCACGCCTGCCGAATCCCAGGCGACGCAGGCCGCACAGGCCGCCCCCAGCGCCACGCCCGCCGCCGCCCCGACCATCGAGCCGCTGGCGGCATTGGTGAATGGCGAGCCGCTCACCATGGCGACGCTTGAGCGTGAGGTGAATCGCCGCCTGGAAGGCATTCGCAGCGTGAATGATCCGCAGCCCGCCGACATGAACCTGTTCCGCGACGAGGTCCTGAGCGCGCTCGTTGACCAGGCGCTCATCGCGCAGGGCGCAGCGGCGCAGGGCGTGACGATCAGCGACGCCGAAGTCGAGACGGAGTTCCAGGCCACCGTCGAGCTGGCGGGCAGCCGCGAGAATCTCCAGGCTCAGCTTTCCGCCGACAACATGGACGAAACCGAATACCGCGCCGCGCTGCGTGAGGCGCTGCTCACCCAGCGCATCCGCGATGAGGTCACCGCCGGCGCGTGTACGAGCGTGGAGCAGGTCCAGGCGCGGCATATTCTCGTCGCGGACGAGGCCATCGCCCAGCAGATTCGCGCCCAGCTTGACGGCGGGGCGGACTTTGCCGGGCTGGCGGCGCAGTTCTCGCAGGACGTGACCACCCGCCAGAGCGGCGGCGACCTGGGTTGGTTTGCGCGTGGGCAGTTGCTCCAGGCTGCCGTCGAAGAAACGGCCTTCAGCCTGGCGAAGGGCGAAATCAGCGCGCCGGTGCGCAGCGAGCTTGGTTATCACATCATCCAGACGTTGGATCGCAGCAGCGACCGGCCCGTCGATGATGAGACATGCTACCGGCTTACCGAGACAGTCTTTCAGCGTTGGCTCCAGGGATTGCGCAGCACGGCGCAGGTTGTGCAATACCCGACGTTGCAGCCTTAAGGGTGCGGCTTCAAGGGGAAGGTCAAGGTCAAAGCACTATGTCCCGCCGAGGCACGGGCAACGACAGCTACAACACGATCACCGTCGTCTTTCTGGGCCTGACCGTCTTTGTGTGCCTGTGTTCTATCCTGCTCTTCCTGCGCATCGTCGCGCCGCCGGAGCCGTTCCGCCCGCTGGCCCCGACGCAGCCGGAAGTGCAGGCCCTGCCCACAGACACGCCGTCGCCCACACCAACCGAGACGCCCACGCCGTCGCGCACCTTCACGCCCACCGCCACCGAAACGCCGACGGCCACGCCGACGCCCACGGCCACGGCGGCTGAGACGGTGGCCGAGACGGCGACGCCGACGGGCTGAGTGCGCCGACGCATGCATAAAGGTGGGCATCGCCGCGCTGGGCTTCTCGCGGCAGGGACGGGATGAGTTTGCGCCGCAAGAGGAGAGGGCATGCAAGAGCGCACCGGGCTTTTTGACAGTCTGACCATCATTTTTGTTGGGCTGACCATCTTCGTGTGCCTGTGCTCGGCGCTGCTCATGCTGCGCATCGTCGCGCCGCCGGCCATGCTCAGCCCCAGAGTGCCCACGCTGCCCGGCGTCGCCATCATGCCCAGCGACACGCCCACGCTCACGCCCAGCAACACGCCCACGCCGTCGCGCACCTTCACCACGACGCCTACCGAGACGCCCACGGCCACGCCGACCAATACGCCGACGAATACCCTGACGCCCACCGAGACGTTCACGCCCACCATCACGCTCACGCCGTCCGACACGCCGCCCGCCACGGAGACGCCGACCCTGGAACCGACGCTCCCGCCGCCGCCCACCTCGACCCTGCCGCCGCCGCCCACTGCTACTTTCCCGCCGGCGACGCCCACGCCCGATTATGTGTTCCGCGTCGACCCGAACATGCCGCAATTCGTGCCGTATGTCGCCGGCGGCGCGCAGGACTGCAATTTCCAGGGCGTCAGCGGCCTGGTCTTCGACATGCAATTGAGCCGTCTGGCGGCGACGTCGGGCGTCCAGGCCTTTGTGCGCAGCGATACCGGCTTCAGCCAGGCGGTGGGCATCGAAACGGACCCGCTTTGGGGCTGGCTGATCCGCGTGGACAACAAGACGAACAACCTGACCTATTTCGTAGAGCTTCGCGGCCCGAACAACGCCGTGCTCAGCCCGCCCGTGCGGGTCGCCTTCCCGAACGACTGCAACCGCAACCTGGCCGTGGTGAATTTCTCACAAACCCGGCCCTTCTGAAAGCCAGGTGCAGCATGGCAATGGCATCCGAAACGAATCGCCCGGAAGATGCGTTTGACGAGTCGCCCGACGCCTTCGAAGGCGGCTCAACACCTGCGCCGCTCCCGGAGCCGGACGAATTGGAGCGCGCGATTGACGAGGATACCCGGCGTTGGGAAGCCGAAGCGCAGGCGGGCGGCGGTGACGCCGATGACGCCGACGACGGCGATGATTTTGCCGAAGACGTCGAAAGCGACGATTTTGAACCCGCCGGCGAGGCCATTGTCGAGGACGTTGCCGTCACCGGCACGCGCCGCCGTGCGCCGGTCGGCGTTGCCGGGCCGTATGCGCCCGCTGCCGAAGCGGACTATGCGCCGCGCCGCCGGGGGACGGGCTGCGCCGACCTGATCACGGCCATCTTCCTACTTCTGACGGTCTTGGTCATCTCGTGGCTGATCCTGCTGCTGGCCAATCCGCAGTCGCCGCTCAACCCATTGCCGCCTGCCACGCTGCCGGCGCTGCTCGTGCTGGCCTCGCCGGAGCCGAGCAGCACGCCGACGCCGTCCTTTACGCCGGAGCCGCCCACGCCGACCGTGGCTTCACCCACGCCGACCGTGACGCCCATCCCGACCAGCACATCCACGCCGACCGCCACCAGCACACCCGTCGTCGGCGCGCTGACCACGGCGGGCGCGGAAACGCCCACCCCGCCGCCCGACTCGCCCTTCACGCCGTCGCCCTTCCCCTTCACCGTGAAAGCCATCCGCTACCAGCCGCACGACGGCCCGGAAGGCTGCAACTGGATGAGCCTGGCCGGGCTGGTGCTCGGCATGGACGGCCAGTCGCGCCGCCGCGAAGAGGGCAGCCTGACGGTGCGCGTGACGAGCATGGACGGGCTGATCGACGAGGTGCATTACACCGGGGAGCCGTCGCCTTTCCCGGATAGCGGCTTCGAGGCGTTCCTCGGCCCGATCCCGCGCGAAGGCGAGTACACCGTGCAGCTCATCGGCGTGATGGGCCGCCCGCTCTCGGACCTCGTCACCGTACAGACGCGCGCCGGGTGTACCGAGAACGTCGCCGTGGTCGAGTTCCAGCAGAACCGGCTGTATTAGGCGCGCACGAGGTGTGAGTGCACACGCTCTACATCGTGGCGACGCCCATCGGCAACCTGGAAGACATCACGCTGCGCGCGCTGCGCGTCCTGCGTGAGGTGCGCCTGATCGCCGCCGAGGATACGCGCACCACGCGCAAATTGCTCGACCGCTACCAGATCGCCGCGCCGCTCACGTCGTACCACGAGCACAACAAGCTCAGCAAACTGGATGTCATCTTTGAGGCGCTGGCCGAAGGCGACGTGGCGCTCGTCTCGGACGCGGGCACGCCGGGCATCTCCGACCCCGGCTACGAGCTGATCGGTGAGGCCATCGCGCGCGGCGTCACCGTTGTGCCCATTCCGGGGCCAAATGCGCTCGTCGCGGCGCTGGTCGGCTCCGGCTTGCCCACCGATGGCTTCGTGTACCTGGGCTTTTTGCCGCGCAAAGCCGCCGCGCTGCGCTCCGCACTGCACGCCGTGAGCGCCGAGCGCCGCACGCTGATCGCCTACGAGAGTCCGAACCGGCTGGTGGAGACGCTCGACGCCGTGATCGCGACCCTGGGCGACCGGCCCGTCGTCGTGGCCCGCGAGCTGACCAAGCTGCACGAGCAATTCATTCGCGGCAACGCCAGCGCGGTGCGCGATCACTTCCGGGAGAACGAGCCGCGCGGCGAGATCACGCTGCTCATCGGCGGCGCGCCGGACCAGCCCGCCGAAACGTGGGACGACGAGCGCGTGCGGGACGCCTTGCGCGCACTTCTGGCCGATGGCCTGTCCCGCCGAGACGCCGCCCGGCTGGTCGCAGAGCAATCGGGCCGGGAGCGCCGCGCCGTGTACGATCTCAGCCTCGACGTGTGACCCTTCACACCGGACAACGCGGGCGTCGTCCGCGTCGCGTCGTCCTTCCGCCTGCCTTTGGCGGGCCAAACACCGGGCAAAGACACCCCGGTTGAGGTATGATGGCCCGTACCTGTCTCGTTGACGCCACCACATTCACCAACAAGGAGCATGAATATGAGGCGTTTTCTCGCACTGTTGATCCTCGCCAGTGTCGTGGCGCTGGGCCTGATCGCCGCCACGAGCGCGCAGGCGCAGGCCGGCCCCGGCGAGGCCACGCTGGACGCGGTGTTCCAGGACCTGAGCCGCCGCGTCGGGCGCACCGTCACCTGGCGGCGCGGCCTTCTCGGTGAGTATTCGTGGCAAGAGGTCATCTCGAACAACGACAACCTGGGCTGCGAGACGCCGGGAACCGCTGCGCCCGGTGTGACGCGCGCCTGGGAGATCAACATCAGCCTGTACGAGCTTGGCACGTACAACTACCGCACCACGTTCGACGGCAGCGTGATCCTGTTCTGCCGGGGCACGGGCGTGGGCGCGGATGCCGGCGGTGTGATTACGCCCGTGCCGCCCACGCCGACGCCCATCCCGCCGCCGCCGCCCGTCACCACCGCACCGACGACGTATGCCGCGCCGGTGCTCGCCTACCGCAATGCGTCGGGCGACGTGGCGATCTTCGGCCTGGGCGCGTCCACCGGCCCGACCGCCATCACCGGCGATGCGCGCGGCGCGGTCAGCCCGGATTTCTTCTCGTGGCAGGCGGAGCGGTTCTACGACAACCTGCAATGGTCGCCGGACGGCGCGCGGCTGGCCTTCCAGGATTCGGGCGGGCTGTACGTGGCCGAATCAAACGCGGCCCCGGTCCAGGCGGCGGGCGGCATTTACGGCTTGCTCCCGGCGGCGTGGTCGCCGGATGGCAGCGAGATCGCCTACCCGGTCGACACGCGCCAGACCGCCCCGGATGATCCGCTGGCCACACTCGTCCAGGTTCAGGCGGTCCCGGCGGCTGGCGGATCGCCGCGTGTGGCGGGCACGATCACGCACGGCACGGGCTGCGGCGGCGGTGGACGCAGCCCGGCGCAGCAGGTCTACGAGCGTGAAGCGGGCTACGAGGGCAACCGCCAGGTCATGTTCTGGACCGCGCAGGGCTTCGTCCACACCCAGAATTGCACCGGCATCGGCATGGCGCTGGCCGATCCGAGCGGCAAGCGGCTCTGGGAGCTGGCCGATGTGGCGCGCCCGGCGCTCTCGCCGGATCGGAGCCGGATTGCGGCCATCCGTATGGGCAACGTGCCTGGCGGCGCGCCGACGCCTGCCGGCATTGTCATGGTGGACGCGGCGACCGGCCAGACCACGCCGCTGAACGTGTCCGGCGCGCCGGAACAACTGGCCTGGAGCGCCGACGGCCAGAGCGTGTACTACACGACGCGCACGCCGGGCCGCACCGTGCCCATGCAGCCGAACGCCGGCCTGCCCGACTTCTACCCGCCCGAAGCGACCATTTATACGGTCGAGCTGTGGAGCGCGCCGGTGGCGGGTGGTGAACCGGTGCAACTGTGGACCGGCGACGGGTACGCCATCGCGCGCATCTCCGCGTCAAGCACGGCGGCGGTGGTCGCTTTCACCCTGATCCAGGACGAGAGCGCGCTGTACCAGGCGGCAGCGCCCGGCGCGAACCCGTCGTTGTTGGTCGCCGCCGCGCCGCAGCCGCAGATCGGGGTCGTTTCGCTCACGCCGAACACGCCTGGTTATCCGTTCTTGCTACAAGGCGCGGCGGGTTCGCCCGTCTTTGGCGGCGCGCAGCAGTTTACGGCGGTCCCGGCGGAACAGACCGCCCCCACACTGCCCACCGGCGACAATCCGCTTGGCCTGCAGATCGGCGGCAGGGCAAGCGTCACGTCCGATACGAACGTGAACGTCCGGCTGGAGCCGAAACTCGCGCCGGGCAACGTCCTGACCTTGCTGCGTCCGGGCGACACGGTCACCATCCTGAGCGGGCCGCTCAGCGCGGACGACCTGCGCTGGTGGCAGGTCCGCCGCGACTCGGATGGCGCGACCGGCTGGGTCGCCGATCAGGTATCCGACGGCCAGGGCGTGACCAACAACCTGACGCCGTTGCAGTAGAGCGGGCAAGGCAGTAATACGGACAACGCAGGCGTTGTCCCTACGGATGCGCCGTGTAGGGACGAGGCCTGCCTCGTCCGCCGCCGCCTTGCCCGTCACGAACCATGCGGACAACGCAGGCGTTGTCCCTACGAATGCGCCGCGTAGGGACGAGGCCTGCCTTGTCCGCCGCCGCCTTGCCCGTCACGAACCATGCGGACAACGCAGGCGTTGTCCCTACGAATGCGCCGTGTAGGGACGAGGCCTGCCTCGTCCGCCGCCGCCTTGCCTGTCGCGAGCCATGCGGACAACGCAGGCGTTGTCCCTACAGTATGTGACGTTGGGGCTACTCCCCAAGCGCGCCGTACAGTTTCACGTAGTTCTTGTAGCGCCAGCCCGCGACGTAACCGGTTTCCGCCGCCGCACGCACCGCGCACGATGGCTCGCTCCGGTGGGTGCAGTTGGCGAAGTGACAGCCCCCGGCGTGCGCTTCGAGGTCCGGGAAGAAGCTCACCAACTCGGCGTGCGCCAGCCCACTCAGCCCGAACTCGCGGATGCCGGGCGTATCCACCACCCAGCCGCCGTGCGCCAGCCGCCACATGGATACCTGCGTCGTGGTGTGCTGCCCTTGCATGTGGTAGTCGCTCACCGCGCCCACTTTCAGGTTCAGGCCCGGCTCGGCCATCGTCAGCAGCGAGCTTTTGCCCACCCCGGACAGGCCCGCCAGCGCCGTGGAGCGCCCGTGCAGCCGCTCGCGCAGCGCGTCGATGCCTTCACCCGTGTGCGCGCTGGTCATCAGCACCGCGATGCCCAGTTCGCGGTACACCCCGGCGATGCCTTCCGGCGCGCTGCGGTCCGCCGCCAGGTCGATCTTGTTGATGCACACCAGCGGCGTCAGGTTGTCGCGCGCGGCGCTGATCAGGTAGCGGTCGATCAGCTCCGTCCACAGGTGCGGCTCGCGCCATGAGGCGACGATCAACAATTGCTCGACGTTGGCCACGATCACCTGACTCAGGTGGCGGTTGAACACATCCGGGCGGGCCAGCGCGCTGCGTCGCGGCAGCACCTTCACCACCACGCCGCGCGCTTCGCCCACGCGCTCGACGATCACCTCATCGCCGCAAGCGACGACGTTTGTCTGGCCCGTCTCGGCGGCGCTCAGCGAGCCGCGCATGGAGCACAGCAGCCGCTCGCCGTCCACATCGACCCGGCACAGCCCGCTGCTGACCTCGATCACGGTCCCGCGCTCGCCAGAGAGGGCCGTTTCCGCGCCGGACGCCGCTTCCTCGTGCTCGCTGGCCTGCGCCACGATGCGCCGGGCGGCCTGCGTCACCGCGACGCGCCGCTCCCGCTCCCCGCGCGGCATGATCCGCTCGAAACCGGCGTCCTCGGCCTCATCGTCGCCGTGGGCATCGGGCCGGGTCCAGTCCTTGCGGCGCGGGCTGCGCTCGTCGCGGTTCGTTTTCACCTGTTTGATCGCTTTCTTCATTGCCCGGCGGTTGCGGTCGCGCTCGAATTGCGGCGGCGCGGGCTTGGGCTTGGAAAAGGACATGTTGTCGTCGTAGTCGTTTCTCGACACCGTCGGAATCTCCAGAGAATCGTGCTTCATGCCATCGTGCGCCGCCGCGAAGGACAGCGCCATTGCGTTCGGGTAGGCGGGAAAACGCCAGGCGTCGCCCGCGCCGATAGGCGGTCCGGTGGCGAACGTCGCATCGGCGCGATCTGGAGAAGGTCGGGATCAGGATGTCGGGTCCAATCACCAGGCGCGGCGATGTGTCCGGTTCAGCCACCCGTGGCTGAGCCGCGTTGAGCACGCCTGTTGCCTGGAAGGATTGTGGAGACGAGGAACGGGGAGAGATCAGAGACGGACAGCCGTCAAAACGGTCAAATCGCTCGGCTGCCGATTACTCCCCAGCGGCGGGCAGGCGCGCTCCACGGGCAAGGCCCACACGGACCGATACGCTGTGCAACATGAAACGCGCTCCTTTCATCGAGAATTGCGCAGATTGGGCAAATCACCCGGCGTCAGCGTATCACACTTCGCGCCGCCGCGTCAAGGGCGGGCCGGGGGGTGGAAAAGGGCTATCGCATCAAAGCGTCCTCACCCCCGGCCCCTCTCCATGCCGGCGCGTGCTTCCCCCTCGCTACGCGGTACTCCGCGTGGAGAGGGGGCCAGGGGGTGAGGCTTTCTCCCGCTACCGCGCGTCAGCTTATAATCTGACGGGCTTGGCGAGTGACTGCAAAAAGAAGGCCTCTCGTCCCGATCATCGCAGACGAGAGGCCAGGTGGAGAGCCTTCCAGGGCCGGTCCGCACCCTGTTCAACCGGATCGGCCCCGAAAGCGCCCTCGCGGGGAAAAGCGCCCGCCCGTGGTGCGCGTGGCCTTACGCGCCGTCACTTCCCAGCCAGGTGCGACTCCATCGGGTGGGCGTGGAAGGTGTTCAGGTACTCGTCCGCGTTCAGCCGCTGTTTCCGGCTGAACGCCGCGTAACGTGTCTTAAGCCGCGCGCCCCAAAATTCGAGCGCCGACCCGGCCCGCACCAGGAGCGGACCATACAACCGGGTCAACCGCGAGGCGTCGCGCCTGGGCTGCAGGGCGCGCATCTCGTCCATCAGCCGCTCTGCCGCCGCAACGCGCTGCATCTCGGCGCTGCGGAGTTTGTCGTAACGCATATCCATCCACGTTGCCATCGTCTTCACTCCCTCGACCTCACCGGGCCAGTTCCGCACCACGGGCCGAACGCGCGCGCTCACGCTCAATTTCAGCCCTCGTCGCCTGTAGCCGCTCCCCGGTGCGCACCATCCATGTACCCACCTGGGAGAGCGCTGCCCCCGCCCTCTGCTTGATACTTGGGGCGCTCTCACGCTCCGGCTCCCCATCCTGGAGCAGGGCCTGCCGCTCGACTTCGTCGCGCAGTTCTTCACCCCGCTGCCGGGCGTAGTTCACATACTTGTCATCCCAGATCAACATGAGCTGCTCTCCTGAATCGCGAACCGCACCCCACGTATCGGAGGCTAACGTCGATGGATGCTCTCATGTTAAGGCAGATTCTCAACCGTGTCAACCACCGCATTAAAAAACTTGAAGTACAGATTCAATTTGCCTCAAGTTGTTTGTGCGACGGTTCACGATTTTCAACAATCGCGTTCAGCGTTTCTGGAAAAACGCGGCCAGGGCATTCAAGGTGTCCTCGATACGCGCCCGATTGAGCGAATAGCATTTGTTCACCTCACGCCGCCGCTCCTTGATGTAGCCGGTCGCCGTCAGTTGGGCCAGATGGCGCGACGCGCTCGACTGGCTCAGTTCCAGTCGGCTGATGATCTCCTGGGCGCATAGCTCCTGCTCCTGGACGAGCAGTTCCAGGATTTGCAGCCGCACGTCATCGCCGAGCATATTCAGCCGCACCAACAACTCTGAGCGGCTCATCGTCGGCGCGGCGCTTTTCGTCTCCGGCTCTGCCGTTGCGCCGTGTGAGGGGGATGCGCCGAACATGATGCGCGCCGTCGTCTTGCCGATCATGCCGACCAGGTACGGGCCGAGATGCGGCGCAGGGATGAAGGTCAGCCGGTTGATCGCGCCGAGCTTATCTTCCCACGCGCCCGGCAGTTCGCGCCCGGTGACGGTGCGCAGGGCCTCGCTCACGGTCAAGTTGCGGAAGTGCTGCTTACGAAACGCCGCGAGATTGGCCGCGATTTGCGCCCGCACTTGCGGCCAGTCCGCTGCAAGGTACGCGTCCCACATGCGGCGCAGTATCGCGACGACAAAACGCTGCATACCGGGCGGGTCCTGGAGCAATTCGTGCACCCTGCCGAACAGATCGCGGTCGAGTTCTTCGCCCATCCACGTCTGATCGAGCCAGCCCAGGAACGCCTCGCGGTCTGTGAGCAGCGTCTCCCGGTCCGGCGGCGCGGCCTCGGAGCCTGTCTCGTCCGTGGACCCCATCCCGCACAGTTTGGTGAAGAAGCGGTCCATCAGGTCTGCCGGATCGGCGGCTTCCAGGGCATCGACCAGCGCCTCAAAGGACGGCCAGCGCCTTTCGCTCTCTTTTTCGTAAAACAAGCTGCCAAAGCCATCCAGCGCCAGTTCCAGATCGCGCCTGTCTTCGGCGGTCAGCCGGTTTGCCGCGCGGTTCACCCAGTCGGGCAGCCCCGGATAGGTGCTGGCGCGCAGCAAGTTAGCCAGGCCATCCACGCCGACCAGAGCGGGATCATCCTCGAACTCCACACTGACCAGCCCCGGCGCGAGCACGAACTGAACATCGGACATGGCGACCTCTCTCCGGTTGTTTCCACTTATGCACTTAACCGCATAAACTGCAAATACTGTACGACACTTTCGATTTGCTGTCAAGCCCCCTGCTGGAAAGAACCCTCACCCCTGGCCCCTCTCCCTCATGGCGAGGGGTGCAAGAGGCAGAGCGCATCCGGTCTTTCGCCCCTCTCGCCCGCTGGGAGAGAGGGGTTGGGGGAGTGAGGGATGTCCGCCGCAGAACCCTCACCCC
>JADZBY010000150.1 GCA_020851855.1 Anaerolineae bacterium | reverse complement strand
GCTTTGTCGTACAACTGGTGATCCGAATCGACCAGCCGCAGCGTCACGTTGGGCCGTCCCTCGGCAAACCGCACGCTGTCCCGGTAATCGACCACGTCGTCGCGCAGCCCGTGCACGATCAGGATGGGCAGCGTCACCGGAGCGGCGAAGGCGTCGTAGCGCGCCACATCCTCGACAAAGCCGTAGTGCAGCGGGCGCTCTTCGCCATAGGCGTGGTGAAAGAACGGATAGACGCCGTCTGCCTTCCAGCGCGCCATCTGCTCGTCGTCCAGGTCGCCAAAGCGGCCTGCCTCGAAGCGGAGCGCCGGGGCGAGAAAGGCCATGCGGTGCACACGCCCGCCCGCCGTCGCGGCGTACCGCTGGACGGTGTGCAGCGCCACCGCCGCGCCCATGCTCGACCCGATCAGGTAGACCGGGCCGGGTGGGCACTCCGCGATCGCTTCGGCGGCGCGCTGGAGCATCGCCGTGAGCGTCGCGCGCTCAAAGTCCGGCGCGTTCAGGTCGGGCACGCGCAGCGTCAGCCCACGCCGGGCGTATTCCTGGGCGAAGATCTTCACCTTGCCCGACGCCGGGGACGAGGGGAATCCGTGCAGGTAAATCACGCTGGCCGTCATACGGTGCTCTCCGCAAAGTGCAGCGCCATGCGCCCCTGGTCATCATAGCCCATGTGGGCGAAAAAGACCCGGTCATCGGCGTGTGGGCCGAAGAGCCGGGGCACGTACACGGGCACGTCGTCCACGAGCGGCAGATCGGCAAGCGCGGCGGGCGCGATCCAGTGCAGCGTGCCTTCGCGATCATCGCCGTGTACGTCGCGCGTGGTCGCTTCGGCGCTGAAGACGAACAACAGGATGCCCGCCGGCCCGCCCGCGTCGATGTGGCACACGCCGCGCAGCCGCACATCGTAAAGCTGATCGGCGCGCAGGCCGGTTTCTTCCTCGATCTCGCGCCGCGCCGCGCTGAGCGGGTCCTCGCCGCGCTCGATATGCCCACCCACGCCGTTGTACCGGCCCGGAAACGCCCGCCGGTCCGGCCCGCGCTTCATGAGCAACAGCGCATCGCCATTTCGGATGAAACACAGCGTGCGCGGGATGGCTTTCCAGCGCCTATGGTCAAGGCCCTGTTCCGATGCGCCCATGCCCCAAAGCTCCCAAACACCCGATTCCTTGCACCAGCCGCATTCTGCTGTATTCTTAGGTCAATGCTGCCAAGCGGGTGCGGCCCTTATTGAAGGATGATAAACGATGACCGACCTCTACGACCGGATTATATCCCAGCGACAGGGCCTGGAGCGGATATTCGCCCGCATCCCCGGCTTCCGGGGCTATGCGGAGATGAACGCGCGGCGCGAAGCGGACCGGATGCTGCGTGAACACGTCGTGCATCTGCTGAAGGAACAGATGACGCGCCTGGTCAACGCCGAAAAGAAGCTGATCAGCAGCGGCGGGCTGGCTGTCGCGGGCAAGACGCGCAGCGCCAAGACGCAGTTCCAGGTCTTCATCGACAAGGTGAACACCGCCGCGCCCGGTTATTCGGGCTTTTACGCCGCCGAGAAAATCGGGCCGGACGAGTTGCAGCGCATTTATGCCTTCGACGCCGCACTGCTTGATTATGTGGACAAGTTCAAGACCGCCATCGACGGCCTGAGCGACGCCCTCTCCGGCCAGGGCGATACCGAGGCGAAGATCGGCGAGCTGGAAACGCTGGCGCAAGAAGCCGTCTCCGCTTTCGACATGCGCGAGAACGTGTTGCGCGAAATCTACTGATAACGAGACAAGCCACAGCCATTCAATCGGGGAGAGCTGCTCATGCCACGCATTATTGATGTCGTTTCCCATCCGAACGTGATGGAAGACGAGTTGACCTATCGCGAGCCGCAAGAGGGCAACGGCGATTTCCGCATGGGATCGCGCGTGATCGTGCAGGAATCGCAGACCGCCGTCTTTGTGCGCGGCGGACAGGTGCTGGACGCGCTGCCGCCCGGCGCGCACACGCTCTCGACGGGCAACCTGCCGCTGCTGTCCGGCCTGATTGGGCTGTTCACCGGCGGCAATACGCCCTTCACCGCCGAGGTGTACTTCGTGAACCTCAAGGACCTGCCGCAGGTGCAGTGGGGCACGAATCCGCCGATCTACATGGAGACGCCGGGGCGCGGCGCGGGCTTTATGCTGCTCCGCAACCGGGGCATCGTGGACATCGGCGTCGATGATCCGCTGCGTTTCCTGAAGCAGTACGGCGTCGGGCGGCCCATCCTGCGCCTGGGCGACATCCGCGACCGGATTCAGACGATGCTGCTCGGCCAGATCACGTCGCTTCTGTCCAAGCAGAAGATCGACAACGTGCAGGCGGCCAATGCGCTGCTCGATGACCTGGAATCCGGCGCGCTGACGATGCTCAACGAAGAATTTCAGGCCATCGGGATGCGCATCAAGTCCTTCCAGGCCGGCACGTTCGACATCAAGGAGCTGACCGGCGACGACATCGTGAAGTATGGCGGCAACGCGGAGACATACGAGCGGATGCGCCGGCTGGACATTGCCCAGGACGCGGCGAAAAATCCCGGCATGGGCGGCGCGGCGGCGAGCGCTGGCGTCGGCTTCGGCGTTGGGCAGTCCATCGGCGCGACGATGAACCCCGATCAGGCGGCCATGCAGCAGCAGCTTCAACAGCAGCAAATGATGATGAATCAGATGATGATGCAGATGATGCAAAATCAGGGCGGGCAGGGCGGCGGTCAGGGCCAGCAGCCGCCCGCCGCCAATCCGAACCCGCAGACGAAAGAGGAAATCCAGGCGCTTCTGGACAACCTCGACATGAAACTGGCCAGCGGCGAGATCACGCAGGAGATCTACAACAAGCTGACGGCCAAATGGGAGCAGCGCCTGAAGGATATGGGCGGCTGATCGCACACGACACGTGGCCCCGCGCTAAAGCACGGGGCTAAAACTACGAAGCCCTGCGGGCTGAGGACCTGGTTCTTTAGCCCGCAGGGCTTCGTGATCTTAGCCCGGTCCCTTCAGGGCCGGGCGCGCCCGCCAGCCTGATCCGTGGCCGCCTGTGAACGAGGTTTCCGGGCCGGGCGCGCTGTATGCGGGCGGCTCGCGAGCCGCCCCTACAACACCGCAACGGGTAGGGGCGCGTCGCGGCGCGCCCGCCAGCCTGATCCGTGGCCGCCTCTGAACGAGGTTTCCGGGCCGGGCGCGCCGT
>JADZBY010000149.1 GCA_020851855.1 Anaerolineae bacterium | reverse complement strand
GCGCTGTTCATCACGGCAGCGGCGTGATCGCTGGCATCGCCCTGCGCCTCTTCCTTGAGAAAGCTCGCATAACCGAGGATCACGCCCAGCGGCGTGCGCAATTCGTGCGACGCGATGGCGATGAACTCGCTCTTGATCTTGTCCAGTTTGTTGAGTTCCTCATACGCCTTGCGGATGGCTTCCGTCTGCCGCGCGTTCGTGATGGCCACCGCCGCATGAGAGGCGAGGATGTTCAGGTAATGCAGGTCGTCTTCGCCCCACGGCCCGCCGCGTTTGTTGAGCGCTTCCAGCACGCCCACCACACTGCCCTTGACGGGCATCGGCACGCCCAGCAGCGAGCGCGTCACGAAGCCGATGGATTTGTCTATCGAGCGGTAAATGCGCGGGTCTGTCTCGGCGTCCTGGATGACGATGGCCCGCCGCTCGCGCACGATCTGGCCCGCAATGCTGCCTTCCAACGGCACAGGGATGCGCAGCATCTCGTCCACATTCGCGCCGGGTGTGTTCGAGGCGACGAAGCGCAACTCGTCCGTGTTGCGGTTATAGAGCAGCACCGACGCCGCCTCAGCCTCGGTGATCTCGCACGCCGCTTCCATGATATGCATCAGCATCGGCTTGAGCGACAGGTTGGTGTTCAGCACCAGGCTGACGTCGAGAAGGCGGTTGAGCGTGGCAGTGCGGCGCTGCGCGGGCGCTGGGTCGGCGCTGTTGAGGCGTGGCGCGGTCATGGTGGAGAACTCCCTGTGCTGGAACTGCTGGCGGCGGCGCTGATTCCAGTATACAGGCTTATCCACAGATGAATCTTTAGAATCCGAAGCCGTAGTAGGGGCTGTGGATATGTGGATAACTCGGCCCGGAAGCACGGGCAGGGCGCGCACACCGCCACATCTGGGCCGCGCCGCCGGGTGAAGCCCCACCTGTAGCGGCGAACACGGACAGGCGACCCGATCAGTTATCCACAGGCCCCTGTGGATAACTCGGTCAGTTATCCACACTATCCACAGGGCTGATTCGAGCGCATCGGGCCATTTTTTGGCGATTTACCCGCGTCACGGCTGGGGAAACGCCTCATCAGGGCGCGTTTTGACTATCCACAGCCCGCCGCGAGTTATCCACAGGTTATCCACAGGTTATCCACAACCTGTCCACAAGGTGAGCAACAGATAGAGGACTCGGCTCGCTGCTGCGGGCGGTTCACGAACCGCCCCTACACGCGCCACGGCTGTAGGGGCGCGTCGCGACGCGCCCGTGACCTGATCCGCACGCCTGCTCCGCGCGAACGCAATGTGTGCGAAGCCCGTATCACTCGTCGTCGCCCTTCTCTGCCGCTTTCTTGCGCGCCTCGAAGCGTTCGACCACCTGCCGCTCGTAGCCAAGCTGCTTGGGGCGATACCAGCCGGGCGGCTGCATCCCATCGGGCAGGTATTGCTGCTGGACCCATGCGCCGGGGTACTCGTGCGGGTACTTGTACTCGTCGCTGTGGCTGGACCGCGCCTCTTTGCGCGCCCAGGCGGCGTTGCTCGTGCTGTCGCGCAGGTGCAGCGGGACCGGCCCGGCTCCCTGCTCTTCGATGTGGCTCAGCGCCTTGAAGATCGCGCCCGCCGTGTTGCTCTTGGGCGCGGTGGCGCAATACAAGCAGGCGTGGGACAGGAAGTAATTCCCTTCGGGCATGCCCACACGCTCGAAGGCTTCGGCCAGCGCATTGACGACCACAATCGCGTTCGGGTCGGCCAGCCCGATGTCTTCGCTGCACAGGATCAGCATCCGGCGGAAGATGAAGCGTGGGTCTTCCCCGGCGACGATCATCTTGGCCATCCAGTACAGCGCGGCGTCGGGATCGCTGCCGCGTAGACTCTTGATGAAGGCGCTGGCCGTGTCGTAGTGCTCGTCCTGGTCGCGGTCATAGCGCACCACGCGGCGCTGAATCGACTCGGCGGCGATGGCCAGATCGATGCTGATCACGCCCGCGTCATCGGGCGGCGTGGTCAGCGCGGCCAGTTCCAGCGCATTGAGCGCCGAGCGCGCGTCGCCGTTGGCCCGGTCCGCCCAGTGATCGAGCGCGTCGGGATGCACGTTCAGGTTCAGCTTGCCCAGCCCGCGCTCGTTGTCGTGGATGGCCTGGAGCAGGATGGCGCGGATGTGTTCGGCGGTGAGCGGTTCGAGCCGGAAGATGCGCGACCGGCTGACGAGCGGCCCGACCAGCGAGAAGAACGGGTTTTCCGTCGTCGCGCCGACCAGGATGATCGTGCCCGCCTCGACATGCGGCAGCAGCGCATCCTGCTGGGCCTTGTTCCAGCGGTGAATCTCGTCCACGAACAACAGGGTGCGCTCGTCGCTGTGCTGCTTCTGGGCCGCTTCGACCACCTCGCGCAGTTCCTTGACGCCGTCCAGCACCGCGTTGAGCGTGACGAAGCGCGCATTTGTCTCGTGGGCGATGATGTTGGCGATGGTGGTTTTGCCCGTGCCGGGTGGGCCGTGCAGGATGATCGACGTCAGGCGGCCAAGCTCGATGGCGCGCCGCAAGAGCCGCCCTTCGCCCACGATCTGATCCTGCCCGACGAACTCTTTGAAGGCGCGGGGCCGCATCCGCACGGCGAGCGGCTCGCGCGGCGCGGCGTTCATGCTGAACAGGTCGGGCTGGTGGTCCTGGCCGGGCTGGCCGGCGCGTGTGGACTTGGATTTCATAGACCGCTCACAGCTTATTTTTTCTCGTCCCAGTGCGAATTGTACTCGCCTTGAAGCAGCGCGGCGAAACGACGAGGCGCTCATGGTATACTTCCTGCCGTCAAGCGTTTACCAGGGAAGATGCCTCGTGAGCCTGCCTCTTGTCGAATGTGTGCCGAATTTCAGCGAAGGACGCCGCCCCGAAGTCATCCAGGCTATCACCCGCGCGCTGGCCGCCGCCGCGCCGGTTCGCATCCTGGACGTGAGCAGCGATACCGACCACAACCGCACCGTGGTGACATTTGTCGGCGCGCCAGAAGCTGTAGAGCAGGCCGCGTTCGCCGCCATCCGGACCGCCGCCCAGCTCATCGACCTGAGCGTGCATCGTGGCCAGCATCCCCGCCTGGGCGCTACCGACGTGGTCCCCTTCATCCCCATTCGCGACGTGACGATGGACGAGTGCATCCAGATCGCCCGGCGGCTCGGCGCGCGCGTCGGCAAGGAACTGCGTATCCCAGTTTACCTGTACGAGTCGGCGGCGACCCGTCCTGACCGCGAAAACCTGGAAAACGTGCGGCGCGGCGAGTACGAAGGGCTGAAAGACGCCATTGGAAGCGACCCGGACCGCGTGCCCGACTTTGGCCCGACCGAACTTGGCAAGGCCGGCGCGACCATCATCGGCGCGCGCCCGCCGCTGATCGCCTTCAACGCCTACCTGACCACCGCCGACGTGGAGATCGCCAAGAAGATCGCCAAGGCCATCCGGCATTCCGGCGGCGGCTTGCGCTTTGTCAAGGCGCTTGGCCTGCTGGTCGATGGCCGCGCCCAGGTGTCGATGAACCTGACCAACTATGAGAAGACGCCGGTCTATCGCGCCGTGGAGCTGATCCGGCGCGAGGCGGCGCGTTACGGCGTGGGCATCGCCTTTACTGAGCTGGTCGGCCTCGTGCCCGAAAACGCGCTGGTCGACGCGGCGCGCTGGTATTTGCAGCTCGACATGTTCCAGGCCGAGCAGATTCTGGAGCGCAAGTTGCAGAGTGTGCCCGAAAGCGGCGCGCCGTCGCAGGCACAATCTCAGGCCATCCTGGAGCCGCCGCTGCCCGAAGGCGCGACCATGTTCGGCCCGGCGGCAGCGGCGACCATCGCTTCCCAGGCGGCGTCTCCGGGCGCGCCGGGGCTGGGTGGCTTCCTCGACGCGCTGGCCGCCGGCACGCCTGCGCCGGGCGGCGGCTCCGTGGCGGCCCTTTCCGGAGCATTGGGCGCGTCGCTGGCCGAGATGGTGGCCCGGCTGACGATGGGCCGCAAGAAGTACGCCGACGCCGAAGCGGAGATGAACGCGGTGGCCTCGGCGGCGGGGCCGTTGCGCCGGAGATTGCTCGATGCGGTGGATCGAGACGTGAAAGCCTATGGGGCGGTGATGGACGCCTACAAGCTGGACAAGAGCGACCCGGCGCGCGACGCGGCCATCCAGGCGGCGCTGCGCGGCGCGGCGGAAGTCCCGCTCGAAGTGATGCGGCTGGCGGTCGAGGCGCTGCGGCTGGCGCGCACCGTGGCGGACAAGGGCAACGCCAACGCGGCCAGCGATGCGGCAGTCGGCGCGCACATGGCCCTCGCCGCCGTGGAAGGGGCGGGCCTGAACGTGCGGACGAACGCCCACAGCATGACCGACCCGGATCAGGCGGCGCGCCTGCGCGATGCGGCGGAAAACCTGCGGCGTGAGGCGCGCGATCTGGCCGCCGAGGTGCTGTCCGTGGCCGAGACGCGGGCGGGCCTGCGTTGAGGTTGGGCATGGCGCGGCGGCGGATGGAAGCCGGGCGGACGGGGCGCTGGCGTCTGGGCGCGGCGCTGTGCCTTGCCGGGGCGGCGCTCGTGGCCCTGCTAGGCGGCGCGGAATCACACGCGGCGCAGATCACCGCCACGCCGATCCGCACCCCGACGCCGACGCTGACCCTGACGCCCACCCTGACGCTCACGCCGACCATCGCGCCGACGGTGTTGAGCACGCTGATTCCCGGCGCATGGGGCGGCGACGCGGCTACCTGGACGCCGCCGCCGCCCGACAGCCGTTTCGCGGGCAATTTCCTGTTCGTGCGGCCTTTCTCGGACGAGTACACGACCTTCTGGGCGCGCAACTATTCCTACGGCTCGACCGACCGCGATACGCGCCGCCCGCACACCGGCCTGGACTTCCCCAACGAGACTGGCACGCCCATTCAGGCGGCGGCGGATGGCGCTGTGTATTACGCCGGGCCGGATACGGAGCGCCTGTTCGGCCCGCAGCCGGACTTTTACGGCGTGCTGGTCGTCATCGAGCACCCGTTCATGTACAACGACGGCTCGCGCATCTACACGCTGTACGGCCACATGAGCAGCGTGGCCGTGCAAGCCGGCCAGCCGGTCAAGGCCGGAGACGTGATCGGCTTCGTCGGCGCGACGGGCGTGGCCATCGGCGCACACCTGCACTTCGAGGTGCGCGTGGGCGATCCGAACGATTACAATGCGACGCGCAACCCGGAATTGTGGGTCGTGCCCTATTACAACATGGGCGTATTGGCCGCGCAGGTCACCGATCCGGGCGGCGCGCCGCTGGAAGGCGTGCAGGTCGAGGTCAAATCGCCGGGGGTATATCTGGCCGGGATCACGTATACCGGCGCGGAAATCCGGCCCGACCCGATCCTGAACGAGAACGTCGTCATCCCGGACATCCCCGCCGGATATCATATGGTGACCGTCACGCGGCCCGACGGCACGGTGTTGTTCCGTCAGGCCGTCTACATCTGGCCTAACCAGGTCACGCGGATGCAGATCGCCATTCAACCGGGGCCGTGAGGACCCACGAGGACCCTCCCCCCTGGCCCCTCTCCATGCGGTACTCCGCGTAGATGGAGGGCCGGGGGTGAGGCGCTTTCCCTCTGCCCGACCCTTCCAATTCTTCGCTGAGCGCCGCCGTTCGTGGTATCCTCATACGCCGGATACACACGGGCGCGCCGCCACCTTTGCCCCAACCGTGCGGCGGCGTGGATCCCGCCCCTCAGAGGATGCCATTAGGCCAGAGGAGAAGTCAGCATGGCAGGCAGCATAGAACAAATCCGCGATTATATTATCGAAGGCAACAAGAACGGCGCCGTTGCCGCGGTCGAGCAAGCTCTGGCCGAAGGAATCTCGGCGGCGTCCATCCTGAATGACGCCATGATCTCGGCCATGACCGAGGTCGGCGCGCGTTTTGAGCGCGACGAGTATTTCGTGCCCGAAATGCTCATCTCGGCGCGCGCCATGCAGGCCGGTATGGACAAGCTCCGCCCGCTTCTGGTGCAAAGCGGCGTGCAGCCGCTCGCCACGGTCGCCATCGGCACGGTCAAGGGCGACCTGCACGACATCGGCAAGAACCTGGTTTCGATGATGCTCGAAGGCGCAGGCTTTGCCATCAAGGACCTGGGCGTCAACGTGGACCCGGATAAATTCGTCGAGGCCGTGCGCGAAGGGGCCGACATCGTGGCCATGTCTGCGCTGCTCACCACGACGATGGCGAACATGAAGAACACGGTTGAGGCGCTCAAGGCCGCCGGCGTGCGCGACAAGTGCAAGATCATGATCGGCGGCGCGCCCGTCACGCAGACCTATTCGGACGAGATCGGCGCGGATGGCTATAGCCCGGACGCCAGCAGCGCGGCGCGGCTTGCCCGTCAGCTTGCCGGAGCCTGAAAGGAAAAACTCGCCGTGGCAGAAAGCCTTCGTGCGCTCGCCAAGATGATCGACCACTCGCTGCTTCAGCCGACGATGACCGATCAGGAGATGGTGGCGGGCTGTCAGGTTGCCCTGAAGTGGGATGTGGCGTCGGTGTGCATCAAGCCGTATGCCGTCACGCTGGCGCGCGAGCTGCTGGCCGGGTCGGGCGTGCTGGTCGGGACCGTGATCGGCTTCCCACACGGCAACAGCAAGATCGAGGTCAAGCTCTACGAGGCCGAGCAGGCCATCGCGGATGGCGCGGTCGAGATCGACGCCGTGGTGAACGTCGGGCGTGTGCTCAGCGAAGACTGGGACTACGTCTCGCGTGAGATTCGGCTGCTCAACGATACCGTGGTGCGGCACGGTGCGATCTTGAAGCTCATCTTCGAGAACGATTTCCTGCCGCGCGACGACTACAAAATCAGGCTGTGCCACCTGTGCAGCGAGCACGGCGTCGCCTTTGTCAAGACATCCACAGGCTACGGTTTTGTCAAGCGCGACAACGGCATGTACTCGTATGAGGGCGCAACCGACCACGATCTGGCGCTCATGCGGCGTGAGAGCGCGCCCTCGGTGCAGGTGAAGGCGGCGGGCGGCGTGCGCACACTGGACGACCTGTTGCGGGTGCGCGCGCTGGGCGTCACACGCTCCGGCGCGACCGCCACCGAAGCCATCCTGAGCGAGGCGAAGAAGCGCGGCTACGAGTGAGCCGCACGGATGGGTGGTGAATCGCTCCCTGGCGATGCCCCTCGCTTCAGCGCGGGGCTGAAAGTGCAAAGCCCTGCGGGCTGGGGCGTCTCCAGCCCGCAGGGCTTCGTAGTCTCAGCCCGGACCTTCAGGTCCGGGCATCATGATCTGCAACGCCGGGAATGCCGTC
>JADZBY010000148.1 GCA_020851855.1 Anaerolineae bacterium | reverse complement strand
TGGCCGCTCTCGTCCAGCAGTTTGAAGCCGAGCGCTTCGGCGCAACCCGCGCCGCCGTCATTCGTCGCACTGCCGCCGATGCCGATGAGCAATCGCCGCGCGCCATGCTCCAGCGCCGCCCGGATCAATTCACCCGTGCCGCGCGTCGTAGCCACTCGGGGATCACGCTCGTCCGGGTGCAGCAATTCCACGCCCGATGCGCGCGCCATCTCGATGACTGCCGTCTGGCCGTCGCCCAGCAGGCCAAATTCGGCGCGCACCGGCTTGCCGCGCGGCCCGATCACGTCCAGCGCGACCCGTTCACCGCCCAGCCCGGCGAGCAGCACATCCAGCGTGCCGTCGCCGCCATCGGCCAGCGGCATAGGGACCACGTCCAGCGGGCGCGACTCGGCCAGCGCAGACGCCCGCAAGCCGTTTTCCAGGCAGCGCACCGCATCCAGCGCGGTCAGGCTGCCCCGGAAGGCGTTGGGCGCGAGCGCAATGCGCACCGCTGCGCCGCCTGTGGCCGGCGTCACCGGTCCAGCGCCGCGCCGGCCCGGCGGACGAGCGCGTAACAGATGGCCGCGATCAAGATGGCCCGTCCGAAGCTTATCATCTGAAGGCTGTCAGGCGTCATGGTTCCTGGATGTCCCTGCCCGGCTGCCGGGCGCACTCGCTCGCACGCTTATTGCAAATCGTTCGCATCAACGCTACGATCACTGTAGGATGCCGCGACGATTTCCGCAATGGGTGGACGTGAAGCGGCGTTTTCACCCGGATTAAATCCGGCGTACACGGCCCTGAACATCGAAGGCCCGAAACGATGAGTGCGAAATCCAGCGCGAGCGCTGTGCAGCAAGAGTATCTGGCCGAAGCGTACCGGCTGCTCCACTACCAGCCGGACGCGCCGTACATCACCACGTCGGCGCTGGCCGAGCGCATGGGCGTATCGGCTCCGGCGGTGGCGGCGGTTGTGGAGCGGCTCAAACGCGCCGGATTGGTCGAGCACAAGCCGTATCAGGGCATGCGCCTGACCCCGACCGGCGAGCGCGAGGCGCTGATGAACATCCGGCGGCATCGCCTGGCCGAGGTATTTCTGGTCAAGGTCATGGGCTTCGGCTGGCACGAGGTCCACGACGAAGCGGACGCCATCGGCGCGGTGATCAGCGAGCAGGTGGCGGCGCGCATGGAAGCCATGGCGGGCTATCCGAAGCGCTGCCCACACGGCGAGCCAATCCCCACGCCGGACGGCGTCATGCCGCGCATCGTGGATACGCCGCTGTCCGATGTGGAAGCGCCCGCGTCGCTCGTCGTCAGCCGGATCAATACCCATGATCCGGAAGTCCTGAAGTACCTCGCCACGCTGCGCCTCGTGCCGGAACAGCCCATTGCGCTCTTGAGCCGTGCGCCGTTCAACGGGCCGCTACGCCTGCGCATCGACCGGATGGAGCAGGTCATCGGGCACGAGCTGGCCGGCTCGATCCGCGTGGCCGTCGAGGGCGGCGCGTAGACGGCCTCACCCCCTGCCCCTCTCCACACGGAGTACCGCGTAGAGAGGGGGAAAGAGCGCGCGAGCACGGCCTGCGATCTCTCCTCTCCGCGCCGTCGGGGGTGGCGGACGTGGAGAGAGGCCAGGGGTGAGGTGTATCATTCTGCTGCGGTATACTCTCGCCGGTCGCCGCACTTTCGCCCAGCTGCCAGAAGCATTTCGCATGATGCCGTGTGAATCGCCCGATATTTCCGTCGTCGTGCCCGTGCACAACGAGGCGGAGAACGTCGCACCGCTGGCCGAGGCGCTTTTTGAGGCGCTTCGGGCCTACGGCGCGCCCGCCGAGGTGATTTTTGTAGACGACGGCAGCGCCGACGATACGTTTGTCCGGCTCAAGGCGCTGCGCGAGCGTCACGCGTGCCTGCGCATCGTCCGTTTCACGCGCAACTATGGCCAGACGGCGGCGCTGGCGGCGGGCTTTGACCATGCGCGCGCGCCGGTCGTCGTTGCCCTTGACGGCGACCTGCAATTTGACCCCGCCGAGCTGCCCCGGCTGGTCGACAAGCTCCACGAAGGCTACGACATCGTTAGCGGCTGGCGCGACCGGAGCACGGACCCGGCCACGCGCAGCCTGCCCAGCCGCCTTGCCAACCGGCTCATGGCGGCGGTGAGCGGCATCGAGATGCGTGACTTTGGCTCGACCTTCAAAGCCTATCGCCGCGACATCCTGGAGCACCTGCGCCTGTACGGCGAATTGCACCGCTTCATCCCGGCGCTGGCCAGCCGCTACGGCGCGCGCATGGTTGAAGTCCCGGTCAGTTGGCGGCCACGTCACGCGGGCAAGAGCCACTATGGCCTGTCGCGCACGTGGCGCGTCCTGCTGGACGTGATCGCCGTCAAGTTCCTGATTTCCTATTCGGCCAAGCCGCTGCGCATGTTCGGCAGCCTGGGCATCCTGTGCATGGGCCTGGGCGTCCTGTTCTGGATCGCCACGCTGCTCATGAAGCTGCCCGCGCTGGGCGGCTATTCGCTGACCGGCAACCCGTTCCTGTACATCGGTGTGCTGCTTGTGCTGGCGGGCGTGCAGTTCATCACCAACGGGCTGCTGGCCGAGATGCTGACGCGCACGTATTATGAAGGCGGCAGCGTGAAGCGCATCTATACCGTCCGTGAAGTGGTTGGCGATGACGACGACAAGTGAACGCCGCGCCGTGTGGCCGCGCCCACCGTACCGCATCCTGGCCGTGGCTCCCACGCCCTTTTTCGTGGACCGGGGCGGGCACGTCCAGATTTACGAACAGGCGCGCGCCCTGCAAAAACTGGGCAACGCCGTGGAGCTGTGCACGTACCACCTGGGCCGCGACATGCCGGGCATCCGCACCTTCCGCATCCCGCGCATCCCGTGGTATCACAAGCTCGACGCCGGGCCGAGTTACCACAAGCTGTACCTTGCCGGGCTGCTGTTCGCCCTGTCCTATGGGCGGCTGCGGCGCTTTCACCCGGACGTGATTCACGGCCACGGCTGGGACGGCTGCTGGATTGCCTTCGCGCTGAGCCGCCTCACGGGCGCGCCGTTCGTCTTCGACATGCAAGGCAGTTTCACCGGCGAGATCGTCGCCCACGGCTACGCCAGGACCGAGAGCGCCTTCTTTAAGCTGCTGAAAGCCATCGAGCGCGCCACGCTGCACCTCGGCACGGTGGTGACCCAGTCGGCGCAGATGGTCGAAGACGCCGTGCGCGATTTCGGCGTGCGCCGCGAGCGTATCCATCACACCTTCGACGGCGTGGACACCGGCGTATTCCGGCCCGGCATCGACGCCGCCGACCTGCGCGCCGTTTTGAACTTGCCGCCGGAGAAGAAGATCGTCGTGTTCGTCGGGCTGCTCAAGCCGTACCAGGGCGTGGACAGCCTGCTGGACGCGATTCGCATCCTCGTCCACGACATCGGCGACGCCGGCGCGCACTTCCTGATCATGGGCTTTCCTGACGAGGATATGTATGCGGCGCGCGCGGCGGACATGGGCATCGGGGCGTACACGACCTTCCCCGGCAAGATCGACTACGCCCAACTGCCGCGCTATCTGGCGCTGGGTGATGTGGCCGTCGCGCCCAAGCTCTCGCCCACCGAAGGCGACGGAAAGATTTACAATTATCTGGCGCACGGGTTGCCCATCGTCGCCTATGACCGCCCGGCCAGCAAAGAAATCCTGGGCGATCTGGCGTTTTACGCGGAACTGGGCAAGGCGCGGTCGCTGGCCGAGGCGCTGCACGCTGCCCTGACCGACGAGGCGCGCGCCGCCGAACTGGGGCGGAAGGGCCGCGCGCTGGCCATCGAGCGCTATTCGTGGGAAGCCGTCGCGCGACGGCTGATGCTCGCCTACGCGGATGTGATTGCGCGTGCGCGCCGCACGAAGGAGTCGAAGCCGTGACACACATTGACGCAGGGCCGATGTCCGTCCGGGTCTATGACGAGCACGGCTGCCAGAAGCTCGACCAGCCGGACTGGGCGGCCCTGCTGGCCGATACGTCGCACATCGTCTGGGTGGACATGGACGGCCCGTCGGCGGAGCACCTGCAAATCATGCACGAGGTGTTCAAGTTCCATCCGCTGGCCATCGAAGATACGCACAACAAGCGCCAGCGCGCCAAGATGGAAGAATACGACGGGCATCTGTTCGTCATCCTGAATACGATGGGCCTGCACAACGATGAATTGATCGTACGCGAGCTGGATGTGTTCATCGGCCCCAATTTCCTGGTGACCGTCCACAAGGGCGACATGCGCGCCGTGCATCAGGCCGAAGAGCGCGCCGCCGCGCCGCATACCCGGCTGCCCATATCTTCCGGCTTCCTGCTCTACACGCTCATGGACGTGGTGATCGACAGCTATTTCCCGCTGCTGGAGCGCTTCAGCGACCGCCTGGAGATGCTGGAAGACGCGATCATCAACGAAACACGCAGCGTGGTGGTCCCCGATCTCGTGCATATGAAGCGCATGGCGCGCCGTATGTGGCAGGTAGTGTGGCCCAACCAGTCGTTGGCGAATCACCTGATCAACTTCGACGAGCCGTACATGAACCAGGGCGCGCTGGAATACTACTTCCGCGACATCTACGACCACACCATCCGCATCGTGGACGTGTTGAACACCTATCGTGACACGCTGACCAGCGTCACGGACATCTATATGTCGGCCACCTCGAACCGGCTGAACCGCGTCGTGAACCG
>JADZBY010000147.1 GCA_020851855.1 Anaerolineae bacterium | reverse complement strand
TGCGGCCAGACTAGGGCGTGTCTGCAAAGTCTGTTTCTGGGTTGACCCTCACTCCCCCAGCCCCTCTCTCCCTCAAGGCGAGAGGGGAGAAAAGCAGGGTGCCCCTTAGTTTCCTCACCCCTCTCCATGAGGGAGAGGGGCCGGGGGTGAGGGTTTGCAGACAGACCCTAGCGCCACTGGCCGCTTTGCCTTTCGCGCGCCATAATCGCCGCCGTGTTTCGCTTCCTTTCCTTCACCGCGCGAAAGGACACCGCGCCCCATGCCTATCGAACCACCCTATCCGGAGCTTGACGAGCTACTGACACTGATCGGCGACGCCGGCTTCCGGCTGTCCGAGATTGACGCGAGCGAAGGGTCTGCCGGGAACATCTCCGTGTACGTCGGCTGGCCCATCGAGCCGCGCCGCCGTTTTCCCATCGTCGAAACCGTCGCCCTGCCGCAGCCTGCGCCGGAATTGGCCGGAAAGACGCTCATCGTCACCGGCTCCGGGCGGCGGCTGCGCGAGATTCGGTTGAACCCGGCCTGCAACCTGGGCGTGCTGCTCATCGACGAGGCGGGCCTCACGGCGCAACTCCACACCGCGCCGGACCGGCTCTTTACGCGCCTGACGAGCGAGCTAAATTCGCATCTGGCGGTGCACGCCGATCAGGTTACGCTCAACCCGACCAACTTCCACGCCCTGATCCACGCCCAGCCCATTCACCTGACGTATCTGAGCCACATCCCGCGCTACCAGGACGAAAAGTACCTGAATCAGCACCTTCTGCGCTGGGAGCCGGAGCTGATCGTGCACTTCCCGGAAGGCATCGGCCACGTGCCGTTCGAAGTGCCCGGCTCGAAGGCGCTTCAGGATGGCACGATGCGGTCGCTGCGCGATCACAAGCTGGTAATCTGGGGCAAACACGGCGTCATGGCGCGCTCGGATACGTCGGTCAAGCGCGCCTGCGACCGGATCGAGTACGCGGAGACGGGCGCACGCTACGAGTGCCTGAATCTGGCGAATGGCGAGCCGGGCGAAGGGCTGACCGCCGAGCAGATTCGGGCCATTGCGGCGGCGTTCAACGTGCAGCAGGACGTGTTTTGAGCATCACAGGGCGCGCCCGGCGCTGATGAGCTTTCAGATATTCACGTGGATCGTGTGGCGCGCCCGGCGCTGATGGGCTTTCAGATATTCACGTGGATCGTGTGGCGCGCCCGGCGCTGAAGCGACCGGGCTGAATGTACAAAGCCCTGACGGGCTGGAATGCATCGCGCGTATGTAGCCCGAAGGGCTTCGTAGTTTCAGCCTGGACCTTCAGGTCCGGGCGACACTCGCCCCGCGAGATGGGCGGCTTCGCATCCGGGCAACGCTCGCCCCACGAGATGCGCGCCTTCACATCCGGGCGACACTCGCTCCACGAGATGCGCGGCTTCACATCCGGGCGACGCTCCGTGCGCGTTTACCCCTCTTTGTACTCGCCGCTGCTCCAGACGACCACCCAGGTGTCGAAGAAGAAGTTGTTGGTCCACTCGTACAGCCAGCGCGCGTCGCTCACCGACAGGTTGACGCAGCCGTGGCTGTGCCGGTAGCCGAATCCGTCGTGCCAGTACGTGCCGTGCAGGCTGATGTCGCCGTCGAAGTACATCACGTAGGGGACGGCAGGCAGCCGGTAGAAGTCCGGGCGGCCCATCGCGCCGGACATGGTATCTTGCCGGAGCCGCGCCCAGATGCGGAACAGGCCCTCGTTGGTAGACCACTGCGGCAGGCCCGACGAAATGAGCGTGGCGAAAACGGGCGTCATGCCGTCGTAGGCCGTGAGCACCTGCTCGTACAGGTCCACGGCGATCCAGCGCCCTTTGACTTCCGGCGGCGGCGTGACCGGCACGATGCGCCCGATGCGGCGCTGTTCCAGCCATTGCCCCGGCCCAACCAGGAACCAGTCCCACTCGCCATCGTTCACCGTGGCGAAGATGTTCACGCGCGTGTACCGCTCGATGCGCGGGCGGTCTTCGGGCGGCTCTTCACCGGGATAGCTGCTGGGCCGCGTCGGTTGGAGCACCCAGCCCATCGGGTAGGCGAGCGGCCCATCAAACAGCACACCCGCGTGCATCGAGGCCGGCACAGGCGACAGCTCCGACGCGGCAACCCACGTGCTCGGCTCGATCTCGGCCCAATCGCCCTCGCGGTTGATCACATCCACGAAGTTGAAGCCCGCGTCGATGCCGCCCACCGGCGCGCCGCCCGGCGCATTGAACAGCGTCACGCCCGAACGGTTGACGCGGTAGAAGTTGAAGCGCCGCACTTCCCGGTAATTGATGGCGATTTCCCGCACGTTCGGCGTAGGATGGGCGGTCATCTGCGCGCGCAACAACTCGTACTGGAAGGCGGGCAAACCGTGTTCGCAGCCCGCCGCGCCCGCCGTCAGGCAGCGGCGCGACAGGTCCGTGCCCGGATCGTTTGCGAATGCTGCCTGTCCGCCGGACAGGGTCAAAACGAGAGCCAGCGCCAGGGCTGTGGCCGTGAAACGCGAGCGCCGCATCTTGCCTCCGATACGCCTCTTTTCCCTTCGTTTAACGGCTACGCCAGACCAGCACGGGCGTCCCAACGGCGGCCCAGTTGAATAGCCAGCGCGCGTCGCTGACCGACATATTTACGCAGCCGTGGCTGTGTTTGTAGCCAAACACATTATGCCAGAAAGCGCCGTGAAGGGCGATTCCACCGTCAAAATACATGACATAGGGCACGACGGGGATGTTGTAGAAGTCGGGGCGGCCCATCGCGCCGGTCATGCTATCCTGGCTCATCTTGGCCCAAATCTGGAACAGGCCCTCGTTGGTCGGCCAGCGGTTGTCGCCGGACGAGATGAGCGTGGCATACACCGGGCGGTCGCCTTCATAGGCCGTCAACACCTGCTCGTACAGGTCCACGGCCACCCAGCGCCCGCCGACGCCCGCGGGCGGCGCAGTGGGGATGATCCGGCCCACGTGGCGCTGCTCGATCCACATGCCCGGCCCGACCAGATACCACTCCCAGCCATCCACCACGACGGCGGCGAAGATGTTCACGCGCGTGTACTGCGACAGGATGGGCGATTGGCGCGTCGGCTTCAGGCCAGGAGCCGCCGATGCCGCCGTGCCGCGAATGAGCCACGCCATCGGGTAGGCGAGCGGCCAATCCAACTCCACGCCCGCGTGCCGCGACGCCTGCACTTCGGTCAGATGGCCCATACTCACCCAGCGATCGGGCGCGACTTCCATGTACCCGGCGCGGATGTTGAGCGGGCTGACGAACGAATAGCCGGGGTTGATCGTCTCGATGGCCATGCCGCCGGGTGAATAATAGAAGGTCACACTCTCTCGGTCGAGCTTCCAGAACGAATAGCGCTCCAACTCCGAGATGCTGATGGCGACGGGCCGCACGGCAGGCCAGGGATTGGCCTGCATCTGGCCGAGCAAGGCATTGTACTGGTCGGCGGGCAGGCCGTGCAGGCAGCCGGGAGCGTCTACGGCGGTCAGACAGCCATCGGCGCGCGCCGGCGCGGCGGGAAGGCCGGCGGCGAGCAAAGCGACGAGCAAGAACCAGGAAAACGGGCGCGTCAGGCGGGACATGTTCTGCCTCCGTTGGGCTGGATGGGGGTGGGAAGGCACGCTGTACAGCCTTATTGTGCGGCAACATGTCAAGCCGGTGCGCGCTGGCTGCCCGGCTCGATCCCTGCGGAGTCCCAACTGGAATCAGGCGGCAGAAGCGGGCGCGGGCGCGTCGCCTGCCTCGCCGATCGGCTTGGCGGCGAACAGAATGCCGGCGACGAGCCGCAGCGCGCCGGTGATGAGCAGCGCGCCCACGATGCCGATCTGCGGGCGGTCGGCCAGCCACACCCCGGCCAGCGGCGCGAGAAAGGCCGCCGCGTTGATGACCATGGTGTAAAAGCTCATGATCATCGTGTAGTTTTCCGGCCTGCTCAGCTTGAGCGTGGTGTTTAACCCGGCCAGATCGACGCCGGGATGCACCGCGCTCAGCGCCAGGTTGAAGATCAGGAGCAGCGTCAGGTCCGGGATCAGGGCGATGAGCACCGGATAGAGCAGGGCAAAAATCGGTGCGCGGCGCAGGACCCAGCGGTATGGGTGGCGGCGTAGCATCCGCTCCCAGAAGGTGTAGCCGATGATCAACCCGATGCTACCCGCCGCTGCGTTCAGGCCCAACCAGCCATCGCTGGCGTTGAGGTTGTTAATGTAGTATGGCGTGAAGAGCGCCGCCGGGAACATCAGGGCGAAATAGTACACGAACAGATTGAGCAGCATCTGTCCGACCGGCCCGCGTACGTTGAGCGGTGTGCGCGGCGCGTCGTGCTGCGCCTGAACCTCGAACGTGGCGCGCTTGACGTGCGCGGCGGGCAGGCGCAGGCGGTGCAGGTAATAATTGCTGCCCATCGAGGTCAACCAGCCGATGACGTACAGAAGCTGGTAGTTCAGCGGGAAAGGCAGGTGATCCAGCCAGATGCCCGCCAGCGGTGTGACGACGGCCATGATGCCGAACAGGATCACGTAGCGGCGGGCGAAGACGGGCGCGCGCCGGTTCTCCGGGATCAGCTCGGCAAAGAGCGCCTGCAAGCCGTTGGAGTGCAGGATGGTGGGCAGGCTGATCAGGATCAGCCACGCCACAAGCCAGCTTGAGGCCGTGATGTGATCCGGCGCGAGCAGCGGGATGAGCGCGACCGCGCCGTACATGAAGCGCTGGGTGTACAACCCGCCGAACAACCAGGAGACGCGGCGCTTGCGGCTTTCGATGAAGCGCGCCGAGGGCACGCTCAACGCGGCGGTGATCAGCGCCGGGACCGAGGTCAGCAGCGCAATGGCCTCTTTGGATGCGCCCAGGCGGATGGCAAACGCGGCGTTGAACGAGAACACGCCTACCAGGATCGCCGCCCAGGCGATCTCGGCATACATGCAGTAGATGTTATGGTCAAGCGTGCTGGAATTTGCGCCAGGCGCAGGCACAAGTCGCCGTGCCACACGGAGAATGGGGATCATCGCTTATTGAACACTCAAACGGGTAAGGAGAGACTCGCGGGCCAACGTCCAAGTATACCCTGACTGGGCCACGCTGCGCGTGCGACGTTCGGAAGTCAGGCAGGCGTGGGCGAGTCGCCCGCTTCCTGTACGTCGACGCGGTTGACGGTTTGCAGCAGGCCGCCCAGGAAGCGCAGCGCGCCCGATGCCAGCATCGCCGCCGGGATGCCCGCCAGGTTGGCCACCCACACGCCGACCAGCGGCCCCAGGAAGTACGCCGCGTTGAGCACTGTGTTGTACCAGCCCATGTACACCGTGCGCGATTCGGGCGGCGCGAGCTTGAGCATGGTGTTGAACGCCGAGAGGTCCACGCCGGGATGGGCCAGATTGACCAGGAAGTTCATGAACAGGATGATCGTGAGATCAGGAAACAGCGCCAGCGCGACCGGGAAGAACCACGTGAGCAGCATCGCGCGCTTCAGGCCCCAGATGAATCCGCGCCGCCGCGTCAGCCGCTCCCAGACCAGGTAACCGAAGATGACGCCCAGCGGCGCGGCGGCGTTGTTCAGGCCCAGCCAGCCATCCGTTGCGCCGAGTACCTCGATGTAGAAGATGCTGAACAGGCCGGAAGGCAGCGTCAGGCCGAACGCATACACGCCCTGGTTGAAGAGAAAGCGCCGGATCGGGACGCTCATCCGCGTGGTCGTTGTGTTTCGCGCCGCTCTGGACGCTGTTTCGGTGGCAGCGGGCACGCCGGTGACCGACGGCGCACCCAGCGGCGGCGGCACGGTGAGCGACTGGACCGACAGCGTGCTGCCGATTGCGAACAGGAAGGCGACAAGATACATCGCCTGGTAGTTGTGCGGGAACGGCATGCGGTCTAGCCAGAAGCCGGCCACGGCAGCCACGACGACGCCGCCGATGGACCAGAAGATGCTGCGCCGCGAGAGCACAAACGCGCGCCGCTGCTCCGAGACGAGGTCGCCCAGGAGCGCCTGCCAGCCGCTCGTGAACAGTGAGCTGGGCAGGTTCAGCACAATCAGCCACACCACCAGCCACACGCCCGGATTCACCGGCGCGATGAGCGGGATGAGCGCCACGACGATGTATCCGAGCCGGGTTGTCCACAGGCTGCCGACCAGCCAGCGCTTGCGGTCGGCGCGCCTTTGAATGAACCGCGCAAAGGGCACGCTGGTCAGGGCGAAGAGCAGCGGCGGCAGCGACGAGAGCAGCGCGATCACTTCTTTGCTCGCGCCGAGGCGGATGGCAAACGCCGAGTTAAAGCTCATCGCCGCGCCGAGCACGCTGGCGAAGATGATCTCCATGTACAGCAGGCGGATATTGCGCTGTTCGATAGCCGAGACGTTGGCGAACAGCGCCGTGGGCCGCTTGAGCACGGAAGAAATCATGTTCCCTGTCGGTTTGCGCATAGACCTCGAAATCCGCACTTTCTGAAGTGGCCGGGCAGCCTCTTGGATGGACGCCGCCCGGCATGAGCCGCTGGAACGTCAGCGGGAAACTGCCGGCGAATGCTGGGAAATGGCCACGCTGATGCGGTCGCCATCGATCCAGGCCGTCGGCATGTACTGCGTATTGTGGGCCGCGCCGACCTGCCCACGCCGGTCGATGACGATCAGCCCGCCGTTGCCCCGGTAGCGCTCGAAGACGGGCATCACGGCGTCGGCGGCGCTTTGCGCGGTGCGGAAGGTGGCCAGCGCTTCGACGGCGCGGAAGGTGAGCAGCGAGCGCATGATGCCCTCGCCCACGCCTGTGGCAGAAGCCGCGCCAAACATATTGTCCGCATAACCGCCCGCCCCGGCAATCGGCGTGTCCCCGATGCGGCCCGGCAGTTTTTCGTGAATGCCGCCTGTCGAGACGGCGGCGGCCACATTTCCGTGCTCATCCAGCGCGACCGCGCCGACCGTGTCGCTCGTCGCGTCGAGCCGGCGCGGCGCGATCATCCTTGCCGGGTCGACCAGGGCGATACCCTGCTCGGCGGCGAACAATTCTGCGCCGGGGCCTGCCAGAAAATGGTGCGGCGTGCGTTCCATGACATAACGGGCCAGCGTGATGGGGTGCTCAACGCGCTCCACGGCGGCGACTGCGCCAAAGCGCCCATCGTCGCCATCCATGATCAGCGCGTCCATCTGGGCAATACCATCCCGATTGAGCACGGCCCCGTAACCGGCGTTGAAGATCGGGTTGGCTTCCAGCGACAGTACGGCGGCTTCGACGGCATCCAGCGCAGAGCGGCCCTGCAGCAGCAGCGCCAGCCCGGCCTCGACTGCCTGGCGGCAGCCGGCGAGCGCCGCCGCGTGGTCGGCTTCCTTCCAATCCCCCGCGCCGCCGTGCACGATTAATCCGATAGGCATTATTCTATCCTTCGTATCACTTAATGGCCTAACACTAGAAACGGCGGCTCTTGGGGAGCCGCCGTTCAATTGCCATTCGGTGCGCCCGAATGTATGCAGCGGAAGCGAGTTACTTGCCCGACACAACGTCCCGGAGCGCGGTCCCTGAACGGAACGTGACGCGCTTGCCAGCCGGGATCTTGAGCTTCTGACCGGTGCGCGGGTTCGTGCCGGTGCGCGCTGCCGTCTCGCGGACTTCGAACGTGCCGAAGCCAGTCAACGTCACGCGGTCACCGCTCGACAGCGCTTCCTCGATCACCTCGAGGGCGCGGTTCACGACTTTGGCTGCCACCGCCTGGGATACTCCGGTTTCCTTGGCGACCTTCGCGATAAGCTCGGTTCTCTGCATGGGTAACTCCTTCAAAAGCTGAGTTGCCGCCACATTATACACCAGGTCTTGCAGAATAGTACAGTAAGCAATCCCCTTCCGGCATTATCACATTTCCGATCTCAAAAAACCCTCAACGCGACTATTGTGTTTCTAGCCATGCGATGAGCCGGTACAGGTCGTCTTCCGGGATGGCGGCCTTGAAGTTCTGGAGCATGACGCCGGCGGGAAAATCGGGCACGATGTAGGCGTT
>JADZBY010000146.1 GCA_020851855.1 Anaerolineae bacterium | reverse complement strand
GCCTTGTGCGGCCCACGCAGCGCGCCACACAGGCCCAGGTCATAGACGGCGAGCAGCCCTTCCACGTCCAGCCCATGCCGGTGCACACGCCGGATCATGGCCGTTTCGTCGTCGCCCTGGCCCAGTACGCCGGTGATGAGCAGCGTGGGCACGTGGTAGTCGAACGCGCCTTCGAGCCGGTCCGGGTCATCGCCGGCAGCGTACACCAGCGGCAAGCCGCTTTCCAGGCTCAGGGCGAAGGCCACCGGCAGCGCGTCCGACATGGCCAGCAGGTGACTCGTCCCGTCAAGGCGGGCCAGGGGCGCGAGCGCCCGCGCCAACGCCGCCAGCGTCTCCGGATAACTGGCCAAGAGGGGCAGGTGGATGCGCACCGGCTCGAAGACGCCCGGCTGTGACGGGACCTCGAACTGGCCAAACTGCACCGCGCCGAGGTGCAAGAGCGCCGCTTCGATCGCGTGCGGGTCCGGGGCGCGCGTCATGGGTGAGAATCGGCGCGCCGGGCTTCCAGCGTCTTGAGCAGATGCCAGCCCATCGACAGCGCCCAGCCGCTCGCCCATTCCGGCGCAGCCTGGCTGAGGTTGTAGCCGTAGCCCCGGCTGCGCACTTCGTCCCCGCCGCGCACACACACCGCCGAGCGGGTGTCGCGCGCGATGAGCACGATGACCAGCCCGCCGGCGACCTGTTGCAGCAATGACTGGGCGATCTGCTCCGCGACCTGGCGCGGCTCCAGCCCGTTGCCCTCATCGCCGAAGCGGGCGCTGATCTCGTCCAAAGCCGGCCCGCTCAACACATGGATCAATTCGCTCGCGCCGGGCTGGCTCTCGATGCGGCGGCGCAGCAGGCCGTCCGTGCCGATCTCCACCAGCGTCAGACGGCCCACCACGTTGCGCAGCAGCGTCATGAACGCGCCTTCGAGCGGATCGCGGTCCACGCCATAAATAAATTCGCCCAGTTTTTCGCGAATCTCGGCCTCGACCGTCGCGATCAGCGCGTTGGCCTCTTCGGCGGTCGTCGTGCGCGCCGTGATGCGGATGTCGGTCTGGCCGGAATGCGCATTCAGGCCAACGGTCGGGTTCTGCAGGTGCTCCAGGTGGCCGATCTGCTCGTCGATCAGGCTCTCGCCAATGCCCGCCGTGCGCAGGACGCGCGTCTTCTGCACGCTCACCTCGCCGCCCAGCCGCGCCTGGAGATGGGGCAGCACGGTTTGCTCCATCATGGCCTTCATCTCGCGCGGGACGCCGGGCAGGCTCATCATGATCTTCGGCCCCTCGGTCACGATGAAGCCCGGCGCAGTACCGACGGGGTTGTGAATCGGCTGCGCGCCGTCGGGCAGCATGGCCTGGACGCGGTTGTTCTCGCTCATGCGCACGCCGAAGCGCCGGAACTTCTCGGTGATGTCGTCCAGGAGCGGCTGTTGAAGGCTCAGGCCGCGCCCGAACGCCGCCGCGACGCCCTGACGGGTCATATCGTCCACCGTCGGGCCAAGTCCGCCCGTGGTGATGACCAGATCGACGCGGGCGAGCGCCGCCTTGAGCGTTTCGGTGATGCGCGCCTCGTGATCGCCCACCGTGGTCTTGTACAGCACGCGGATGCCGAGCGCGCCAAGCTGGCGAGTGATGTACACGGAGTTGGTATCGACGGTTTCCGATTCGCTGGACAGCAATTCCTCGCCTATGGAGACGATCTCGGCATACATGATGGTCGTTTGGTTCCTCTGGTTTTCTTGTGGAGCGGCAGAAATGCTATCACGCTTGCCCCGCCGCCGCGAGGGTCAGGGCGCGAGCGGCTCTTTGAAGTCGTGGATGCCGTCGCGGACCGGCCAGCGCGCGCCGCACGCCGGGCAGGGCAGCGCGTCGCCTTGACGGGCCAGCGGTGTGTGGCCGCACTGCGGGCAGCGGAACATGGCCTCGGCAGGGGCAAGCGGCGCTGCTGCGCCCGGCGCGAGACACTGCACGAACAGGCTCGGCGCGAGCGGCGCGGCGCTGCCCAACGGCTGCAAGAGCCGGTCGAGCGCCACGAGCACGCCGAGCGGCAGCGCCCTTTTCAAGAGGCCCAGGCGCAGCCACGACACACCCAGCCGCCGCCGTGGCGCAAAGCCCGCGCCGCGCAACGCATCGTGGATGTAGGCCGGGTGGAAGTCGAAGTTGAGCCGCACGAACTCCACCGGCGCGTGATCGAACGGACTCCACGTCTGGCGGCGCAACACGTAACGGGCGATGGCCTTCAGGTTCAGCTTGTTGGCAAATTCCAGGACGAACGTCCCGCCCGGCGCAAAACAGCCGCGAATCTGGCGCAACGCGGCGGGCGCATCTTCGAGGTGGTGGATGACGCGGCACAGGATTCCCGCGTCGAAGGTGTTCGGCGCGAAGGGCAGCCGGTACAGGTCCGCCGCCACGTACGTGTAGCGCGGATCGCGGCCCAGGCGGGCCTGCGCATCCTGGAGCATGGTCCGCGAATAGTCCAGCACGACGACGTGATCGTAGCGCGCCGCCTCGTTGATCAGCCGCCCGAACCCGGCCCCGAAATCGACGTAGCGGCGGGCATGGCGCGGCAACAACCGGCGCAGCGCCGCCCGCTCCACGGCGTCTTCATAGTCCCGGCCCTTGCCTTCCCAGAAGTCGACGCGGTAGGTCGAGCCTTCGTAGTCGCAGATGGCGGGCTGGTCGGGGGCGGCGTTGCGCTCGGTCATCAGATCAGCGTCTCCGTGGGGTACAGGCGCAGGCGCAGGCATCGTTCAGGCGCATCATGGGTTGGGCGGCGTGGCCGTCGGGGCCAGCGTCGGGATGGTCAGCGTGGGCGTCGGCGTGATCGAGGGCAGCGCTGTGGACTGGACGGACTCCATCGGCGGCAACAGCGCGCCCGGATCGGCGGTTGGGATGGGCGTCGGCGTCGCGCCAAGCCCCGTCTCGTAGCCCGGCCACGGCTGCTGGATGAACGGGTTGTCGGCCATCAGGTTCGGCGGTCGCCCGTTGAGCGCCTGGACGAACATATCCCACGCGCTGGACCAGTCGCCCGGCAGGTTGCTCAGCAGGCGCGCGTATGGCTCGATGACGGCGCGCAGGCTGAGCGCCACGTCGTTCAGCTGCGTCTTGGTCAGGTCAATGTCCACCGGCACGCGCAAGTTGACGGGCACATCCAGATTCACCGGCACATCGAGGCTGACCGGCACGTTCAGGTTGATGGGCAGCGAGCTGTCTACCGGCACGGTCAAATCCAGCGCGACGGGCAGCACCAGCCCGGCGGGCAGCGTGATGGCCACCGAGCCGCGAATGTTGCCGCCGCCGCCCGGCAGCGTAAATTCGGCGTTGGCGTTCAGATTCACGGGCGAGGTGAGCACCACGTTTGTGCTCTGCCGGAGCGGAATCTGAAGCTGAACCGGCACGCTGTCGCTGACGACGATGGTGTCGTTGACCTGGATCATGTCGTTGACCTGGATCGTATCGTTGACCTGCACCTCGCTGATGATGCGGGCGTTGTTGAGGCCCACGAAGCTGCTGTACAGGCCGCCGACGAGCGGATCCGCGATGCCGTTCTTGATCTGGAAGATGATGGACATCACCACCAGGAGCACGATGATCAACACGATGTTGACCAGAAACGAAAATAAGATGGCGATATTCCGAAATGCCGTCCACCACCGTTTGACGCCGACCATGCCGGTCTCCCTTCCCGCTCGATCTCGCCGGGCTGCCTGGCGACCATATTAGCATTCCGATGTGCGGCGGTCAAACCGGATTGAAACGAAAGGCAGGGCTATCGCATCAAAGCGTCCTCACCCCCGGCCCCTCTCCATGTCCGCCACCCCCAAAGGGGACCCCCGACGGCATGGAGAGGGGGTCAGGGGGTGAGGCGTCTTCCTGCTTTAACGGCGGATTTTGATGCGATTGCCCTGGAAACAAAGGGACCGTGGAGCCGAGGCGTTCAGCGCAAGGCGGGCGGCAGAATCTCGGCCACCCAGGCGAGTCCTTCTTCGAGGGATGAAAACAGGCGGACGTCCAGAGTGGGCTGGCTGACGCTCAATTGGGAACGGCGGAACAGGTCAATCACGGCGCGCAGCGGCCCCATGGGCGGCGTGATGATCGCCACCCGGCCCCGCGCATCGGGGTGAAGCGACGCCCCGTAAGCCAGCTTTTCGCGGGCGCGCGGCGTCAGGCCCCAATCCGTGATGCCGGTCAGGTCATAGATGCAGTAGCGCGGCGCACCCGGTCGCCCGTCAATATAGGCGTCCAGCGCTTCCCGCCATTGGTCCACACTGCTGTCGTCGACCGTGCCCACGAACGTGAAGAGGATCATCTCGCCCGCATAGCGGCGCTCGATGGAAAAGGGCGAAAGTGGGTCATCCGACCGCGACGGGCCGCCGGGTGGGGTGGCCATGATCGTGTGCCTCAACGTATCGTGACGCGCGGGCGTTTACGTCTCTCGCTTATTCTATCGCCGCTTCTTTTAGAATGTGCATATAAGAGGAATGTGCGCTGGGATTTCAGGGGCGTTCTGGCTATCCGCACAAAGCGCGCTCCACTTGAGATAGATTCCGCTACCCCTCACCCCCGGCCCCTCTCCATGAGGGAGAGGGGTGAGCAAACCAGGGAGTTCTCTCTTTTTCTCCCCTCTCGCCACGAGGGAGAGAGGGGCCGGGGGAGTGAGGGCCAACGCGGGAACAGAAACGCGACGTGCCCGGTCGCGTCGTGACGCGCCCGACGGCCTGATCGGCCCCCATCCCGCAAGCGCCCTTGCCGCGCGGCGAGGGCATGATCGCCGGAACACCTTGTGCGTTATCCGTTGTGTTGCGTTGTGAGGTACGTGAGCAGGTCGATCTTGGTCAAGATGCCCGTGACGCGGTCGCGCTCGGCATTGCCTTCTTCCGGCTCCAGGACGACGGCGACCTGATTCGTGTTGAACAGGCCCATGACCACGTCCAGCAGCATATCGGGCGTGATGGTCGGCGCGTCGCGGTCGATGACCCCCAGCGAATGGATCGGCTGCGACGCCGCATCGCCGCCGGGCGTGCTCAGCAGGTACTTGAGCAGGCTCACTTCGGTGATCAGCCCGGCAAACTTGCCCTCGTCATCGATGACCGGGACCTGCGACACGTCGTGCGCGCGCATCATGTTCACCGTCTCAAGGACCGTGGAACTGCACCGGGCGGCGATCACGTCCCGGCGCGATTTGAGGTCGAGGATGTCGTGCACACGCGCATCGGCGGAGTCCAGGAAGCGGTTCTCGCGCATCCACTCGTCATCGAAGATTTTGCCCAGGTTGCGTGTGCCGGAATCGGGCAGCAGCACCACGACGAGCTTATCGGGGCCGAGCTTGTGGTCGAGCGCGTAGCGCAGCGCGGCCACCACCGCCGTGCCGGACGATCCGCCGCAGAAAATGCCCTCTTCGCGCACCAGCCGCCGCGCCATGAGGAACGACTCTTTATCGCCCACGGTGATGGCGTCGTCGATCACGCTGAAATCGTAGTTGGACGGGATGAAATCCTCGCCGATGCCCTCGACCTTGTACGGGTGCGCCTGGCCGAGTTGGCCCGTTTTGATGTACTGAGCCAGGATCGAGCCAACCGGGTCCGCGCCGACGATCTGAATCTTCGGGTTGCGCTCTTTCAGGTAACGGCCCACGCCGGTGATCGTGCCGCCCGTGCCCATGCCGGTCACGAACACATCCACCTTACCGCCGGTCTGCCGCCAGACTTCCGGGCCGGTGGTGCGGTAGTGCGTCTCCGGGTTGACCGGGTTGTGATACTGGTTGGCCAGGATGCTGTTGGGCGTCTCCGCGACGATCTGGCGCGCCACGCTGTAATAACTGCGTGGGTCTTCGGGCGCGACGTCGGTCGGCGTGACGATGACGCGCGCGCCAAAAGCCCGTAGCTGGCGGATTTTCTCCGGCGACTGCTTATCGGCCAGCACGAAGACGCACTTGTAGCCCTTGATCGCGGCGGCGATGGCCAGCCCGATGCCCGTATTGCCCGACGTCGCCTCGACAATCGTGCCGCCGGGCTTCAATTTGCCCTGCCGCTCGGCGTCTTCGATGATCGGCGGGCCGATGCGGTCCTTGACCGAGCCGCCTGGATTGAAGAACTCGACTTTGGCGACAAGCTGGGCCGCTACGCCGCGCGTCACCCTGTTCAGGCGCACCAGCGGCGTATTGCCCAGCGCGCCGAGGATGTTGTCGTGAATATCCATCGCGGACTCGCCCGCGCCTACCTTCTGCGCCACGCCCGTTGTATCCATCACCGCACCCGTTTATCTGAGATCGCCGGATGCGCTGACTTTAGCATGGTGCGCTACGCCGGACAACCGAGGCGCGCGGTTGGCAGGGCGGCGACGGACGAGGCAGGCCTCGTCCCTACGGCGATCCTGTAGGGACAACGCCTGCGTTGTCCGCGTCTGTTGCCTACTTCAGCGCGTCCGCGATGCCCTTTGCCCAGGCGCTCACGGCGGCCCAGTCGCGGAAGTCGCCCACGGGAGCCTTGAGGCCCTTGACGATCAGCTTCTCTGCGAAATTGAGCTTCTTCATCTCAATGTCGCCGTGGAAAAAGGCGATGTCGTTGGGGCGGATGCGGTCCGCGATGGGCTTCTGCGCTTCGGGGAAGCGCCAGCCCTTCATCATCTGCACCGGGTCGCCTTCGCCGGTCGGGCCGCTGGAAAAGAACCACGTCGGGCGCTTGGCCATGACGTTCTCGTGCGATTCCAGGAACTCGACCGCCTCTTTGCGCCAGCTCCCGGCATACACGGCGCTGCCCAGCACGACGGCGTCATAACCCGCCACGTCGGCGGCTTTTTCGGCGGGCAGCACATCCGCCTGTAGCCCGGCTTCGCGCAGCGCTTGCCCGATCCTCTCGGCAATCTCGGCGGTGGAGCCATACTTGGACGCATAGGCGATCAGAACGCGTTTGCCCATGGGGACCATTGATCCTTTCGGTGGTACGTTATCCCTGTGGAAAGCGGCGAGTGCGCCGAACGGGGAAATGAACCGGCAGAAGCCCCAAAACGAAGCGCCTCGTACATACCTCATTACGGCGGACAGCGCCCCGGGTTGCCTGCCATCTTGACTTAGCCGCTCGTTTACGCACCGCACCTTGCCTTATTCCTGGCCATTCGCGGCGGCGCGCCATACGACATCCACCTGCGTTCCCGCGTCCGGCGCGCTGTCGATGTGCAGCGCGGCCAGAATCTCGGCGGCGCGCTCCGTCATCGATTGCAGGCCCATGCCCGGCGTGATGGCATGGCGGTCAAAGCCGACGCCGTTGTCGCGGATGTTCAGGTGCGCGGAGTCGGCAGTGGCTTCCAAAGTCACCTCAACCCGCGTGGCCTGTGAGTGCTTGACGACGTTGTTCAGCGCTTCCTGTGCGATGCGATAGAACGCGACCCGCACGTCAAGCGCCGGCGGCTCCGGCCCATCGATGCTCAGGCTGACGTCGACCTGCTTCCGTACCTTGAACGCCTCGACCAGTTGGCGTAGCTGGTTGCCCAGGTCGAGGTTCGAGAGGTGTTCCGGGCGCAGCTCCAGCAACAGTGAGCGCATCTCGGTCAGCGCGGTGCGTGTGACGGTCTGCAACTGGCGGAGTTGCTGCTGTTTGCTCTCCGGCGCGTCGGTCCACGTTGTGGCCAGCGCATCGCTGATCATGTGGGCCATGAACAGGTTTTGCGTGACCGCGTCGTGCAATTCGCGCGCCAGCCGGCTGCGTTCCTGCATGACGGCCAGCGCCCTGGCGTTGTGGTGCATCTGCGTATTCTGGATGGCGATGGCTGCCTGGGACGCGAAGACGCGCAGCAACTCGGCATGGGCGCCGCCGAAGAAGTAGCGGGTCTTGCTGAACAGGTAGAGAAAGCCGATGGCGCGGTCGTGGGCCACAATCGGCGCCGCAACGAACGATCCCGTCTTCTCGATGCCGTCGATGCTCTGGAAGACCTCGTGCCCGCTCCACTCGGCGCGCAGCACCGGCTGGCGGCGGTCGCACATCTCGCGCAGGAAGGCGACCTCGTCAATGCGTATGCGCCGGCCCTGCGCCGGGGACATCGAGCGCGCCGGGGACGACTCGGCGGCGCTCTGCGTGCGCGCCACGTGGGCGTATTCACCCTCGATGAGGATCAGGCCCGCCGTATCGTAGCGCACCACGCGGCCCAGGCCCAGGACGATCTGGTCGATCACGTCGGCAAAGTCCCGCGCGGACGCCAGGACGAGCGCCGTGTCGCGCAGCGCTTCCGCGATGATGCGCTGCTCGCGTTCGGCCTGCTCGATGCGGCGGCGTTCTGTCACGTCGTCCAGGACGATGATGCTGTACAGGAACTCGCCCGAAGCGGAGCGCACCGCGCTGGCCGTCACTTTAACCCAGATGACCTTCTGGTCGGCGCGCACGCAGCGCACCTCGAGCGGCGCGGGCGACTCCCCGATGAGAAGTCGGCGCTGAACGTCCACGACCTGCTCGGCGTCCTCGGCGTGAAACAACGTTCCCAGCCGGGAAGTGAGCATCTCCGTGTCCGGGCAGCCCGTTATCTCGCACAGGCGGCGGTTGACGCGCAGCCATTCGCCGCGCGGCCCGGCGTGGCCGATCCCGACGTCGGCGCGCTCGAAGCTGATGCGGAAGAGCTGATCGCGCTCCTCACGCTCGGCGCGTTTGCGGGCGCTGATGTCCTGGACCAGCCAGCGAAGCTCGGTGGACTTGGAATACACCGTGAACATGCCGGTGACGACGGTGAGATGCACGTCGAGAGGTTTCCCAAAGCGCGTCACGAGCGCCGCTTCCCAGCGTTCGACGGCGCCCTTTTTCTGAAGCGCGTTCAGCCGGGAATACAGCGTGGACAGGGAGTCGCTGTGGAAGTACAGGCGCAGCGGCTTGCCGCGCAAGAAACGCTGCTCGACGCCGAGCAGCGCCGCGGCGGCGTGGTTGGCTTCCAGGATGTTTCCCCACAGGTCGGTGACGATGTAGCCGTCGGGGGCCGAATCGAACAACTCCGTATAGCGCTGGTGCTCCCAGGCCAACCGCCGCCGGACGCCGGACAGGCCTTCAGCCTGCGCTTCGGTCTGCGCGCCGGCGACTTCAAGATCATCCAGGAGCGTGCGCAGCGCCCGAAGGGTCTCGGCAAGCTTCTCTCGGTTTCCTGCCCCGCCCTGAACCTCTTGCTCTAGCTCGGCGGCCAGCTCAACGGCCTGTCGCAGCCGGGGCGCAAGTTTGTGTCGTTTCACAGACAGACGCCATCAATACTCGTTTCGCCTGGTGTTACTACCCAAGAAGCTTTACTTCGCCGGTGATTCCGACCCTTCCAGTTCTTCCATGAGCAAGATCGCGCCGCGTCTGCCATCCCGGTTGCTGTTGTACAACGGGGTGCAGGTCACTTTACAGTGGATGCCCCGCCCACGCCGGTTGGTAGCCGCTAAAGAGATCGTCGTGTATTCGCTTTCGCCCGCCAAACAGCTCCGGATGATGCCCTTCAACTGCTCGACCGGCAGGCCGATATCCAGGTTGAGGAAGTTGCGGCCTTGCGCCTCGTTGGCGCGCAATCCCCACAAGTCATCGGCCTTCTGGCTCCACACCTGCACGGCCAAATCCTGATCGACGACGACGACGGCCCCGCGCATACTGGTCAGAATCGACTCCAGGAACGCGTTGATCTGGTTCATCTCGTCCGTGCGCCGCCGCAGCTCGTCGTTCATCGTCTGAAGCTCTTCGTTGGCGGACTGAAGCTCCTCGTTCATCGTCTCCAGTTCTTCGTTCGTGGATTGAAGCTCCTCGTTGGTCGTCTCCAGTTCTTCGACCGTGGACTGAAGCTCCTCGTTGGTCGTCTCCAGTTCTTCATTGGTGGACTGAAGCTCCTCGTAGGCCGTTTCCAGTTCCTGGTTGGAATGCTCGATCTCTTCTTGCAGCCGCTTGTAGCGCGTCAAGTCGGTGAAGGTGACCGTCACGCCCAGGAACGACGAACCGTTCTCGAAGAGCGGCAGGACCTGCACTTCCAGGGTGCGGATGTCGCCCGACGAGGTGGTCCATTCCGCCTCTTTGAGCACGCTGGGGCGGTGTTCGGTCTGCACTTCCTCGACGCGCTGCCGCAGATCGGGGATGCGGTACGAGACATCCAGTTCGTGCAGCGGGCGGCTCAGGTCCAGCTTGCTGATGCCGAGCAGGGCGCGGGCGCGCTCGTTGGCCAGCACGACGATGGCGTTCAGATCGATGACGATCTGCGCCACCGGGCTGGCGTCAAAGGCCGCCTCACGGTAACGCACGTGCCGGGACAGGTTATTGACCGCGTCCTCGTCGCCTGCCTGAGACATCATCAGTAGCCGATCCCTGAGCGCCACGCGCGGCACTTTCTGGAAGATGCGCCGTCGCAGATCGACGGGTTGAAAAAGCGCGGCGTGCGTGAACAGCATTTCCGCCTTGCCGAGCATGAGGTAACCGGTTTCGTTGAGCGCAAAATGGAATTTCGCCAGGATTTTCGATTGCGTGTCGGCATTGAAGTACATCAATACGTTGCGGCAGATGAGCAAATCCACGCGCGAGATGGGCGCGTCCTGGATCAGGTCGTGCCGGCCAAAGATGATAGTCCGCCGCAGGTCTTTGCGGAAGGTGAGGCGCTGTTCGAACTGTTCAAAATACTTATCGACGTAGTCGGGCGGGACGGTGGCCACGTCGCGCAGCGTGTAGTTGGCGCTCCGGGCCTGGAGCAATGCGCCTTCGTCCACGTCGGATGCGTAAATCTTCACCCGGTCGCGGAACTTCTCCGGGCCAAGCGCTTCGGCCATCAGGATGGCGATGGTGAACGCCTCTTCGCCCGATGCACAACCGGCATCCCAGATGCGGATCGTATCATCCTTCTTCGCGGCGATGATCTGGGGGATGATCTCGCTGGAGAGATATTCCCACGGGATGGAATCGCGGAAGAAGTTCGTCACGTTGATCAGGATGGCGTCAAACAGGTGGCCGAACTCGTCCGGATGGACTTCGAGATAGTCCAGGTAATCGGTGTACGTTTCCGTGCCCACGACCTGCATACGACGCTGGATACGCCGCGTCAGGCTGGTGCGCTTGTAGCCGGTGAAGTCGAACCCACGCGAGCGCTTGATGTACGTGAGCAGCGCTTCAAGTTCCGGCGCGTAATCAGGATTGGTTAGAGGTGTCATTGACATGGGTCCACATTGTTCTACGTGCAATAGACGCTGGCGCGCTCATGCTGGGCTAGCAGCAGACGCATAGCGCGGCGTCAGAGCAAAAGTGAGTACCACAACCCCCTAACCCTGCCCTTCCCCCCATAGAGAGGGGAAGGGAAAACGGGCGCTCGTCGCCCCCCCTCTTCATGGGGGAGGGGTTGGGGTGGGGGAAACGAGCCGGAATCCTCGGCAGGTTGAGGCCTAGCCTTCTGTCCGGTCAGTCCTTCCCGGCCATCCCCGGAAGATCGACCGTGCTATCCTTGCCATGAAGCAGCACACGCCGGATCACGGCGGCGCGCTCCTTGGCCTCTTGCGCCTGCCTCAGAAAGTGCGCCCTGCCGTGGCGGTGGCCGTGCTGAAGCGCTCGCTCTGCCAGCCGCGAGGCCAGTTCGGACTGTTCTTCCAGGGCGCGCAGGGCCACCCACAGCGCCTCTTCGAGCGATTCTACCTGCTCTGCGAGGAGCGTTTGCGCGGAAAAGGCGTGGCCGGTCCGGCAACGAAAGCGGACCAGCCCCCCCTCGTTGATCTCCCAGAGCGCGCCGCCGCACTCCGGGCAAGCGAATACGGAAGGCTGCCCGCGCTTGTCGTCGTCGAGCACATTGGCTTCCAGTTCTGCGTCGCCGCTAATGGTAGGCTCGGGGGGGGCCGGTAGAGAGGTTGAAGCGATATTCCCGGGATTGGGCACGGCGTAACGTGCGACCAGCGAAGCAATGTGATTGAGGGGAACCACATGATCGACCTGGACGTTCTCCAGCGCACTGCGGGGCATTCCGGGATAGGCCGCGCTTTCCGGGTCCTGGACAACCGCGATCCCACCACGCAGCTTGACGGCCATCAATCCCGCAGTGCCGTCGTCGAGCGTGCCGGACAGGATGATGCCGATGACCCGTGGGCCATAGGCGCGGGCGGCGCTGCGAAAGAGCGGGTCGACTGCCGGGCGGTGGCCGTTTTCGCGCGGCCCACGCGCCAGGGCAATGTGCCCGTCCCTCACGAGCATGTGATGATCGGGCGGCGCGATGTAGATGTTTCCCTTTTCGACGGGCTGGCCATCGGTCGGGTGGGTTGCCGGCAAAGCGCCGGCGCGCGAGAGGATCGAGGGCAAGTAACTCGTACCATGTGGCGAGACGTGCAGCACGACGAGAACAGCCGCCTGGAGATCGCTCGGGAGTTCCTGTACAAACTGGCTCAGCGCTTCCACGCCCCCAGCCGATGCCCCAACTACCACGATGTCATGGTATGCCATTACATCCCGCTTTTTCTCACTTCCCAGGCCCATATTCATTCTATCATGAAAACATGCGCCTCTGGTGGGGACCGAGACGCCAGCAATGCTCGCGCCTCTGTCCCATGCGCGGCAGGGCGGCGTGCAGGGCTGCTTTGCGAGCCGGGCGCATGTGATACAATTGATCCTGGGAAATGCTCTACGATGGAAGGCCGTGAATGCTCAAGAAGAAGTTCCTCAAGACGAAGTGCAAAGTGACCTTCGAGCTGCCGGAAGGCATCGAAGGCGCTGAGGAAGTCTTTCTTGTGGGAGACTTCAACAACTGGGACGAAAAAGCGACGCCCATGAGCAAAAAGAAGGACAAGTTCTCGATCACGCTCGATCTGGAACTCAACCGCGATTACCAATATCGTTACCTGGTCAACGGGCGTGACTGGCACAATGACCACCACGCCGACCGGTATGTGCCGAACCCGTTCAGCGAGTACAACTCGGTGGTGAGCACCTACCCAGGCAGCTAAAAAGACTGACGTCCGCCAATATGTCGCTATCGGGGAGCGCCGAGCCAGGCCAATTGGTCCATCGCCCTCCCCGATTTTTTACGCAGGAGCTTACGGAAGATGGTCCAATTTGGGCGGGAGATCACCGGGTCGCTTGAGGCGGTGACGCGCCGCGAATGGCTGGTTACGAACGGCATTGGCGGCTATGCGATGGGCACTCCGGCTGGCCTGCGCACCCGACGCTATCACAGCATCCTCACGGCGTCGCTCCAGCCGCCCACAATGCGCACGCTGCTCGTCGCCGCGCTGGATGTGTGGGTCGAGATCGAGGGCGTCAAACATCCCCTGTGCACCCACGAATGGACTGCCGGCGTGCTCTTGCCCGACGGCTATCGGCATCTGGAGAGCTTCCGGCTGGAAGGCACGATCCCCGTCTGGACGTGGGCGCTCAATGACCTGCGCATCGTGCAGCGCCTGTGGATGCCACACGGCCAGAACACCACCTACGTCACCTTCGAAGTCGAGCGCGGCTCGGAGCCGGTCCATTTGCAGGTTGTGCCGCTGTGCACGTGGCGCGATCACCACCGCGAGACAAAGGGCGGGCAGGCCGTGCGCGTCACGGTCGAGGCCGAAGACCAGTACCAGGCGGCGACGGTCTGGGCGCAGGAAGACCTGAGCCGGGACCCGCTGGCCAGCGCGCCGCGCCCGTTCCGCATTTTGGCCACCGCCGATACGGCCACGCCATCGGCAGAATGGTGGTGGTCGTTCCACCTGGCCGAAGAACTGGAGCGCGGCCTGGGCCACCGCGAAGACCTGCTCGCCGCCGCGACGTTTCGCAAGCAGCTCCGCCACGGCGAGCACATGGTCATCATCTGCACCGCCGAGCCGGGCGCGCCGCCGCCGTGGCAGGACACGCTGAGCGCGGTGCGCGCCCGCGAGGCCGAACTGATCGCCCAGGCGCGGCTGGACGACGCCCCGGCCTGGATTCGCCGCCTGCCGCTCGCCGCCGACCAGTTCATCGTGGACCGGCAGATCGGTGAGGAACACGGCAAGTCGGTGCTGGCCGGTTATCCCTGGTTCGAAGACTGGGGCCGTGACACGATGATCGCGCTGCCCGGCCTCACCGTGGCCGTGGGCAGGCCGGACATCGCCGCCGAGGTCCTACGCACATTTGCGCGCTTCGTCAATCAGGGCATGGTCCCCAACCGCTTTCCAGATCGTGGCCAGCCGCCCGAATACAACAACGTGGACGCCACGCTGTGGTATTTCGAAGCCGTGCGCGCCTACCTGAGTTACCGCGACGACGGCGCGCTGGCCGAGACGCTTTATCCGGTCCTGAAAGACATCATCCGCTGGCACGAGCGGGGCACGCGCTTCAACATCCGCGTCGATCCGGTCGATGGGCTGCTGCACGCCGGGCAGAGCGACATCCAGCTGACCTGGATGGACGTGAAGATCGGGGAGTGGGTGGTCACACCGCGCACCGGCAAGCCGGTTGAAGTCAACGCGCTGTGGTTCAACGCGCTGTGCGTGATCGCCGATCTGGCGCGCAAGCTGGGCCGTGTGGCCGACGCCGCGCACTTCGAGTCGATGGCCGCCCACGCCCGTGAGAGCTTCAACCACCGCTTCTGGTACGAGGGCGGTTACCTGTACGACGTGATCGATACGCCCGACGGCATCGATGATCCGACGCTGCGGCCCAACCAGTTGATCGCCGTGTCGCTCGCCTGCAACCTGGTGGATGGCGAGCGGGCGAAGGCTGTGGTGGACGTGTGCGCCGCCGAGTTAATCACATCCTATGGCCTGCGCAGCCTCGATCCGAACGAGACGGACTACGCCGGGCACTATGGCGGCAATGTGCGCTCGCGGGACAGCGCCTATCACCAGGGCACGGTGTGGGCGTGGCTGATCGGGCCGTTCGTCACCGCTCATTACAAGGTGTACGGGGATGCGGCGCGCGCCATGAGCTACCTGGAGCCGTTCGCCGATCACCTGATGGACGCCGGGCTGGGCACGATTTCCGAGGTGTTCGAGGGCGATCCGCCGCACGCGCCGAAGGGCTGCATTGCCCAGGCGTGGAGCGTGGCCGAGGCGCTGCGCGCTTACCGGCTGCTGAAGAGCGCGCTGAGAGAAAAAACGGTGCGCGCGCGGCCATGAGCGCGGCCTGGGTGGCCGGCAGCCGCACGCCGTGCAGCGCTCACGGCCCCGCCGCAAGCTGCACACGCAGTTGGAACGCGCCGGGCATCAGCGCGTAGCCGTAGGCCTGCACGCGGTATTGCCCGATGCCGTCGTCGAGGGCCAGTTGCAGCGTCGCGTCATTTGTGGACGCGCCGGAATCGTCAACGCGGGCCAGCCGCCGCCCACTCGGCCCGTAAAGCGCGATGATCGGGTCGAAGGGCGAACCGGGAGCCGCCAGCGCCTCGATGCGGATCACGTCGCCGGGCACGCCGCCAAAGCTGACCTCGAACGTGTCGCCCTGCCGCAGCGTGACGGTCTGATCCAGGCTGACGGGCGCAAAGGTGGCGGTCGGCGACACGCTCACCAGTGCGGTGGTGATCAGATAGCGCCCGATGCCCTCGTTGTCGCGGGCGGAAACGCGCACCTCGTAGCGGCCCGGCAGCGTCGCAGCCAGCGGCGGCAGCAGGGATGGGTCCGGATTGTCGCGCGTGGCGGCGAGCGGCTCGCCGTCCGGCCCGATGACCTCGATGGCGGGCGTGAACGCGCCGTCGAGCAGCGTCGCCTGCGCGCTGAAGGTCAGGTTGGCGGGCAGATCGAACCACCAGCGTTCCTGGTCGCCGCGCCGGGGCAGGTAGCCCTGGTACGTTTGCCCGATCTGGGCCGGGTAACCGCCGGTCAGGCGCAGGGCGTGGCCGCTCCCCACGCTCAGCACATAACCGCCGAGCGGCGCGTCGGGCTGGCCGTGCGCGAACAGGATGTACGCGCCGGTGGCGGGCAGCGTCAGGCCGCTGATCACCGCCGTCGCATCGCCGGGCGCGCCTGCCGCGTCGGCCAGCTTGTCGCCGTCCGGCGCGTACACGTCCAGGGCCGGGACAAGCGGGCTGTTTTCGGCTGCGAACATGCCCAGGCTGAGGATCGATCCGGCGGGCGCGAACACGGCGTAGCGGTCCGGCGTCTCGGCGTCGGTAATTTCGCCCTGCACCGTTTCGCCCGGCGCGATCTGCTGCCCAAACATGGCAGCCGCCACGCGCGTCGGCGTGGGAGACGGGAGCGGCGTCGGGCCGAGGGTGGGCGTGGCCGTGATCGGGGTGGGCGGCGTCTCGGTCGGGATCAGCCCTTCGATGAGCGACAGCGCATAACCGCCCCGGTGGCCTTTGCCCCACGTCTGCAACGTGTACCGGCCATCGGCGGGCAGCACAACCCCCACGATCTGCGCCCGGCGCGCGCCGCCCAGGTTGTCATCGCGCGCCAGCAACGCCCCATCTGGCCCCAGCAGGCGCAATACCGGCTCCACGTCCGGCGTGGTCGCGTCCATCCGGATGGTGAGCGTCTGCCCCGCCGCGCCCTCGAACGCCCACAGGCCGAACGTCTCCGGATCGTCAAAGACGCCGCTGGCCGCCTGCCCGATGGCGATGGCCATGCCCGCCGGCGGGCTGGTGGGCGACGGCGGCAGCGTAGCAGTCGGCGCACCGGCGGCGCGTTCCAGCGCCACAGTCAGCGCATAGTCGCCCTGCCCCGCGCCCAACGCCAGGGTGTACTGTCCACTCTCCGGAAGGGTGAGCGCGATACGCTGCGCCGGGCCATCTCCGCGCACCGGGCGGCCCACCGCGTCGCCGTGTGGACCGAGCAGCACGAGCGGCGGGGGCGAGCCGCCATCCGCAT
>JADZBY010000145.1 GCA_020851855.1 Anaerolineae bacterium | reverse complement strand
GGCTGGCCCGGCTCGAACCCGAAGGACGCCGCTTATTTCCGCGACGTCCGGTCCATCCCCCTGCACTATGCGCGCGTGGCCGCCTTTGGCATGACCTGCCGCGTCAACGGCGATCCGGCCCACGATACGAACATCCAGGCGCTTCTGGATGCCGAGACGCCCGTCGTGACCGTCGTCGGCAAAACGTCGCTCTTGCACGTGTACGACGTATTGCGCACCACGCCCGAAGAGAACCTGCGCATCATCCGCGAGAGTCTGGCGCATCTGTGCGCGCACGGGCGCGAGGTGATCTACGACGCCGAGCACTTCTTCGACGGCTACAAGCTCGACGCTGCCTACACGCTGCAAACCTTGCGTGCGGCGGTCGAGGGCGGCGCGACCACCGTGGTGTTGTGCGACACAAACGGCGGATCGATGCCCTGGGAAGTCGAGCGCGTCACGGCGGAGATGATCGCGGCGCTGCCCGGCGTGAAGATCGGCATCCACACCCACAACGACGGGGAATTGGCCGTGGCCAACACGCTGGCGGCGGTCCGGCAGGGCGCAGTGCAGGTCCAGGGCACGATGAACGGCTTTGGCGAGCGCTGCGGCAATGCCAACCTGTGCGCCATCGTGCCCGACCTGGAGCTGAAGATGGGCTTTCGCTGCCTGCCCGAAGGCGGCCTGGTGCACCTGACCCGCATCGCGCGCACGGTGAGCGAGATCGCGAACATGACGCCGAACAACCAGGCGGCGTTCGTCGGCAAGAGCGCTTTTGCGCACAAGGGCGGGATGCACGCCGCCGCCGTCCGCCGCAACGTGGACAGCTACCAGCACATCGATCCGGCCCTCGTCGGCAACGAGATGCGCATCCTCGTCTCGGACCTGAGCGGGCAGGGCAACATGCTCAGCAAGGCGGAAGAATACGGCCTCGATCTGTCGTCCGACCAGGCGAAGAACGTCGTGGCGCGCATCAAAGAGCTTGAGAACCGTGGCTTTGTCTTCGAGGGCGCGGAAGCCTCGGTCGCCATGCTCATGCAGCGCCAGCAGCCCGGCTACGAGCCGCCATTCGAGCTGATCGACTTCATGGTCGTGGTCGAAAACCGCAAAGGGCGCGGCATGTTCGCCGAGGCGACGGTCAAGGTGCGGGTGCGCGGCGAAGAGATGCACACCGTGGCCGAAGGCAACGGGCCGGTGGACGCGCTCGACCACGCGCTGCGTAAGGCGCTCATGCCCGTTTACCCGCAACTGGCCGATTTTAAACTGGCCGACTACAAGGTGCGCATCCTGGATGGCCAGAACGGCACGGCGGCGACCACGCGCGTCCTGATCGATACGCAGAACGGCTCGCAACGCTGGAGCACCGTCGGGGCGAGCGCGAATATCATCGAGGCAAGCTGGCTGGCGCTGGCCGATAGCGTCGAATACGGGCTGATCCAGGGCACAGCGCAGGCGAATCCAGTGGTTGCGGGCGAAGGGCAGCAGGCCGGTTAACGCGGCAGATGTGTCTCAGAGTGGACGGGGCAGGCCGGTCCCTACGCGAATCGGGAGTAGGGACAACGCCTGCGTTGTCCGCAGTGGCCGTATGAGCCACGCGGCGGACGAGGCAGGCCAGTCCCTACGCAAATCGGGGGTAGGGACAACGCCTGCGTTGTCCGCAGTGGCCTCTTTTCCACCAGAAAGCGGGAACAAGCACACCATGCAGGCACACATCGTCACCACGCCGGGCGACGGCATCGGACCGGAAGTCGTCGCACAGGGCGTGCGGATTCTGAACCGTGTGGCGGCCAAATTCGGCCACCAATTCACCTTTACCGAGGCGCTGCTCGGCGGCTGCGCCATCGATGCGCTGGGCACGCCATTGCCCGCCGAAACGCTGGCCGATTGCGAAAAGGCCGACGCCATCCTACTCGGCGCGGTGGGCGGCCCGAAGTGGGACGATCCGACCGCGCCCGTGCGTCCCGAACAAGGGCTGCTCGGCCTGCGCAAGCGCTTCGACCTGTTCGCCAACCTGCGGCCCGTCAAAATCTACGACGCGCTGCGCTCCCAGGCCCCGCTGCGCCCCGAATTGCTCCAGGGCGTCGATATCCTGTTCGTGCGCGAGCTGACCGGCGACGTGTACTTCGGCGCGCGGCGCGAGCAGGGCAGCGGCACGGACGCTTACGACACGATGATCTACACCGTGGACGAGGTGCGTCGGGCGGCAGTGGTGGCCTTCGAGGCGGCGCGCGGACGGCGCAAGAAGCTCGCCTCGGTGGACAAAGCGAACGTGCTGGCCTCGATGCGGCTGTGGCGGCGGGCGGTGAACGAGGTCGCGGCGGATTTCCCGGATGTGCAGTTGGAGCACGTGCTGGTCGATGCCTGCGCCATGCACCTGATCCGCAACCCGGCGCGCTTTGACGTGGTGCTGGCGGGCAATATGTTCGGGGACATCCTGACCGACGAAGCGTCCGTGCTGGCCGGATCGTTGGGTATGTTGCCCTCGGCGTCGCTGAACCAGAGCGCCTTTGGCCTGTACGAGCCGATTCACGGCTCCGCGCCGGACATCGCCGGGCAGGACAAGGCCAACCCGATTGCCACCATCCTGAGCGTGGCCATGCTCTTGCGCTACAGCCTGAAGCTGGAAGCCGAAGCGCAGGCCATCGAGGCGGCGGTGCAGGCGGCGCTCGATTCGGGCGCGCGCACGGCGGACATTGCCGAAAGCGGCGCACCGGCGCTCGGCACGCAGGCCATGACGGACCGGATTCTGCACTTCCTGGGGTGAGCCAAACAGGCCCGCGCGCTTGTTTACCGGTCGCGGCGGGCGTGGTACTCGGCCAGGAGCGGCGTGAGCGGCGTCCAGAGCCGGCCCGCCCGCAGGGCGCACGCTGCCAGCGGCACGACGTAGCGGTACGCGCGCAGCGTATTGAAGCGCACTTCGCGGGCCAGCAGCGCCGTCACGTCGCCCGTGTCCGGATCGAGGTAGTACAGGAGCGGCAGGGCGTCCGGGTTTTCGGCCAGCGCCGCCAGCATGGCCCGCTCCAGGTCGCGCACCTTGAACGCGCCCGCCGATGCGCTGTACACATCGCGCGGCACGGGGCGCGGATCGTACGGCGAGATGGAGCGCACCACCTCGCCGCGCGCCGGCTGGTAACGCACCTGGCCCAGGAACCACACGTCCGCCAGTCCGGCGCGACGATAGGCGGCGTGGCGCTCGGCCCACTGCTCGGCGGTGTTGTTCGCCTGCTGAAACTCCAGGGCGTAGCGCGCCCCGGCGGTGCACACGTACACGTCGGCGCGCTGGCCGGTGTCGGCCACGGCAAACTCCATCGCCGCGTCGAGCGCGCCCGCCCGGAAATGCTCGAACAGGCGCAATTTGCCCGCCCGGTGCGACTCGGTTTCCGGCTCGCTGCCCGCACAGGCGCTCAGGTTGGCGTGGGCGAAGTGGTGGACGCGGATCGGCCCGGCCTTCAGCACGAGCGGCGCGCCACAGTGCACGCAGCGCAACAGCCGCCCGTCAGAGAGCGCGCGCAGGTTTTCTTCCGGCGTATCGCCAATGGAAACGCGCTGGCTGGTATCGGTGCGCAGCGCGACCAGGGTCGTGGATGATCTCATGGTTCTGGCAAGATGAAGGGAGCGGCCACGTGACCGCTCCCCGGTTGATAAATGGGTGGACGAGGCAGGCCCCGTCCCTACACCGGTTGCCGTAGGGACAACGCCTGCGTTGTCCGCTGCCCCACGGCCCACCCGGCGCTAACTGAGCGCCTTGATAAACTCGTCAATGGGAATGGCGGGCAGCGACAGGATTTTGATGCTGCCGCGTGAGGACAGTTCCGCCGACACGCGCGCCACGGTGTTGTTGTCGGGCGCTTCGATCACGTTGACAAAGTCGTAGGGGCCGAGTGTGGCGTACTGGGCCAGGACTTTGACGCCGAGATTGCCCAGCTCGGCGTTCACCTCTTTGATGCGACCGGGGTTCTTTTTGATCGTCCCCGCGCCCTCGTCGGTCAGTGTGCTCAACAGGATGTACACCGGCATGAGACACTCCTCTCACAACGAACTCGCCCAACGAAGAGAGGCGCTGGTGCGGGAGGCGGGATTCGAACCCGCAAGGGCTTGCGCCCGGCTGATTTTAAGTCAGATGTGTATACCGTTCCACCACTCCCGCATGAGGTCACTCCGCAGTATAAAGCAGCTTGGGGCAAAAGACAATGTAAAAACGGTTGCGCCCAGGGCCATCGCATCAAAGCGCCCTCATCCCCGGCTCCTCTCCATGTCCGCCACCCCAGACCACCCATTGAACGCTTGCGTTCAATGGGAACCCGGTCGGGGACCCCGACGGCATGGAGAGGGGAGATCGGCTGCCATGCTGGCGCGTGCTTCCCCCTCGCTACGCGGTACTCCGCGTGGAGAGGGGGTCAGGGGGTGAGGTGTTTTCCTGCTACCTGCCTTAACGGCGGATTTTGAGGCGATTGCCCTGCGACCGCACCCCGCCCCCTCTCCATGCGCGTTACCACACGGACTCCGACGCCACGCAGAGGGGTCGGCGTGAGGCCTATCCTTCCACCGGCTCCAGACGCACGGTGAAATGGCGCAGGACCGGCGCTTGCCACACGATACGATGGCCGGGCACGCGCTCCCGCTGGGCGTAGATGCCTGCGATGATCTCCGCCAGATAATCCACGTGGCTTTGCGTATACACCCGGCGTGGGAAGGCCAGCCGCACCAGGTCGAGCGGCGCGGGCGTCTCGCTGCCGTCCGGGTGCTTGCCGAACATCACCGAACCGACCTCGACGCCGCGCACGCCGCCCGCCAGATACAGCGCATTGTTCAGCGACCAGCCCGGATAGTGGCCGTCCGGGATGTGCGGCAGCATGGCCCGCG
>JADZBY010000144.1 GCA_020851855.1 Anaerolineae bacterium | reverse complement strand
TCCACTCGACATGCCGCCGGATTCCCCTGCCGCCGAGCGAGCCGTCATCTGCTTGGAGCTTCAGCGCAGCGGCGGCGCGTGACGAAAACCGGGCCAGATCACGGCGCACAGGTTGCCCTTACTCGGCGCGGACGCCCGGATCGAGCAGCGGCAGGTGCAACCAGAACGTCGAGCCTTCGCCGGGCGTGCTCTCGAACTGAATATCGCCGTTGTGGCGCTCGATGACCTCTTTCACGATGGCCATGCCCAGGCCGGTTCCCGCCGCGCCGGTCGCCTGGGCGGCGCTGCCCCGGTAGAAGCGCTCGAACAGCCGCGCCTGGTCCTCTTTGGCGATGCCCAGCCCGTTGTCGCGCACGGCGACGGTCGCCATCAGCCCCCGGTTCGTCTCTATCAGACTCGTGGACACCTCGATCAGCCCGCCGGGGCGCGTGTAGTTCATGGCATTGGCCAGCAGATTCGTCACCGCCTGATTGATCATCTTCTCGTCGGCCAGCGCCCAGAGCGGGTCCGGGTGAAGCGTGCAGCTCAGGCGCAGATCACGGCTGGCAGCGAGCATGGTCCGGTCCGCGGCCAGCGTGCCCACCAGTTCGTTCAGGTCCAGGCGGCTCATGTGGATGGGCATCGTATTGTTTTCCAGCCGCGAGAGCAGCAGCAGGTCTTCGATGAGCTGTTGCAGGCGCGTCGTTTCGCGGGTGAGCGTGGCGAGATACTGAGGCCGCCGCTCGTCGAAGCCCTTGTCCAGCAGGTGCGTGTACAGCTTCATGTTGGCCAGCGGGGTGCGTAATTCGTGCGAGATGGTGGAGATGAAGCGGTCTTTCATCTCGTCCAGTTCTTTCAGATATGAAATGTCGCGCAGGCTGGCCACGATGTGCTGCGTATGGCCCGCCGCGTCGATGACCCGCGACACGGTCGCGGCGGCGTGATACGTCGTGCCGTCCGTGCGCCGCATCTCCATCTCGCCGCGCCACACGCTCGGCGCATTGCCGGACAGATCAGGCGGCGGCGCTTTGGCGATCAGGTCCACACCCAGCACATCCACGCCGAGCCGCCCGATGGCGTCGTGCGCCATGCAGCGGTTCTTCCGCTCAAAAGCGCGGTTCACCCGCTGGATGACGCCATCCTCGTCAAAGACGAGCAGCGCCTCGCCCGTGGCCTGGAAGATGGCCTCGGTGCGCTCTTGTTCGGCGCGAATCTGCCGGATTCGGTCGTCGATCCGGTCTTCGAGCACCTCGGTATAGGCCTGCACCGACTCGAACAGCCGCGCCCGCTCCAGGGCGACCGTCACCTGGTAACACAGCAGCGCGAGCACCTTCACATCATCGTCGGAAAAGCCGCTCGGCGCGGACCGGTAGAGCACGAGCACGCCCAGCGTCTCGTCCGTGTAACGCAGCGGCGCGATCAGGGCCGAGCGAAGGCCCTGGCGCAGAATGTGCGGGTGCACGGAAAAGCGTGTTTCGGTGAACGCATCCTCAACCTTCACGATCTCGCCGTGGTCCACCGCGTACGGCACGCCCGACTGTGTGGCGCTCTCCAGACCGGCGTCTTTTGCCCCTGCTACGTCCCAACTCAGCGCCGCCACCGGGCGGAACGGCTCGTCTTGCGCCTGCCGGAGCAGGAACAGGCCGCACGTCACGTCGAAGGCTTCCCCGATGGAGTCGAGCGCAAACTCAGCGACCTGCTGGCGCTCGGTCGTGCCCAACAGACGGCGCGTCAGCTTGAGCTGGTTGGCCTGTTCGGCGACGCGCTGCGCCTGAAGCTGGTGGTGCAGCTCCGCGTGGCGGATGGCGACGCCGATCTGCGCGGCCATGGTCTGGACCATCTCGATCTCCGCCGGGTCAAAGCGCCGGACCGTCCGCGTATCGTACAGCTCGACCAGCCCGATCGGGCGCTGGCCGAGAAGGATCGGCGCGAGAAGCACAGACTGCACGCCTTCCCGCTCCATGTACGCTGCGACGGCGGGCAGCGGCCTGGGATCGTCGCGCTGCAGGACCATCCACTGGCCACTCTGCAAAACGTGCCACGCCGGGCCGAGCGCCGCCAGCCCATCCGGGCGCTCGGCCAGCTCCAGGCGGTGCGCGGCGTTCATCCTGTACGCGGCAAGGCGCTTTGGCCCGTCGTCGCCGCCCTGGTACTCGTAAATCGCGCAGCCGGGCACAGGCGCGGCCTCGACGAGCGACTCGGCGGCCATGTGCAGCACGACACTCAGGTCCAGGCTGTTCGTGATGCGCGTGGCGGCCTGGTACAGGCTGGCAAGCTGCTGGTTGCGCGCCTTCTCTTCGGCGAACAGGCGCGCGTTGTGGATGGCAATCGCCGCCTGCACGGTGACATGTTGCAGGCTGTCCAGGTCGTCCAGGGTGAAGGTCGGCCCTGGTTCGGTGTGGTGCAGGGATAACACGCCGATGACGCGCCCCTGCCAGCGCAACGGCAGCGCAGCGATGGCGTACACCGTCGCGCCGTCGTAGACGCTATCGCGCTCCGGCCAGGCCGAATAATCCGGCAGGGCCATCGAGCGCCCGGTGAGCAGCACTTCCCCGACGACGCCCTGCCCGGAGCGCACCCGCATCCCAAATGCGCCGGGCTGGGTGTTCGACTCGGCGCTCACGATCAGTTCACCCGACCCGGAGTCGAGCAGGAAGATGACGCCGCCGCCCGCCTTGGTGAGCAACATGGCGCGGCGCAGGATGGATGTCAGCGTCGAGTTGAGGTCAAGCTGGCTGGTGATGTCCAGGCTGGTGAGGTACAGGGCGTAACTTTCCGCGACGGCGCGGCGCAGGTCGCCCTCGGCGCGCGCAAGCTGCTGCTCCCGCTGGGCGAGCAACTGCTCCAGCCGCCGGTTTTCTGCCCGCAGCGCGTCCAGGCTCTCGCGGTCCACCAGGACGCTGCCGGGTTCGGGAACGCGCTCTGCACGATCACTCATGAGTTTTCACCAGAAGGGCAACTATCCTCACCCCCGACCCCTCTCCACGCCGGCCACCCCAGACCACCCATTGAACGCAAGCGTTCAATGGGAACCCGGTCGGGGACCCCGGCAGGCGTAGAGAGGGGAGCGTTGCCCGCCGTCTGCTGCGCCGTTCCCCCTCTCTACGTGGTACTCCGCGTGGAGAGGGGGTAAGGGGTGAGGCGCTATTCGTTGTCCGTGGACGGGTTCACGCGGTCGAGGTCGCGCAAGAACTGGGCGGCCTCTTCCACCGTTTCAAACCGGGCGTAACGCAGGCCCAGGATTTTCGAGAACAGGCGCAGCCAGAAACTGCTCACCGCCGTCATTCCGACCATGCCCAGCCAGCCCATATTCCGATGCCGGATCAACCGGGCCGATGCTTCGAGCTGGTTGACCGCTGTGGACGGGATTCTGCCGAGTTTACGGGCATCGAGGATGAAGTGCACGGCGTGGTCGAGCGCGTCCAGCATATCGGCGGCCTGGTGAAACAGGGCCTTCATGTCCTGGAGCGTCACGTCGCCATCGGTGCGCATGAGCAAGATTCGGCCTGGTTCGTACCATGAAAGCTCGGTGGGCATGTCCTTCTCCGCGCGCAAACGTTCTGCCGCCATTGTAACACGGTGTGGCGCGCGTCTGTTTCACAGAACGGTGACACTTTGCCCTCACCCCTGGCAGCCCTGGGCGGGGCGTGAGGTCCCCTACTCCGGCGGGTTGCGCCGCCCGGACCCATTTGCGGCGGAAGGCGAGGCGATCACGCCCGTTTCTGATGGCAGGGCGGCGGCGTTCTTGCGGCGGCGCAGGGCGGGCAGGCGCGCGCGCGTTTCTCGGAGCGACGAGGGCGTTTCTTCGGCGTCGATGCTGGGCAGTTGCACGACGAAGGTAGAGCCTTTGCCCGGCTCGCTCTCTGCCCAGATGCGGCCATGATGCGCTTCCGCGATCCACTTGGCGATGGACAGGCCCAGCCCTGCGCCGCCCTTTTGCCGGTCGCGCGCCTTGTCCACGCGGTAGAAGCGCTCGAAGATGAGCGGCAGATCATCTTTGGGGATGCCGATGCCCGTATCGGCCACGCGCAGGATGGCATACCCACCATCCGCCACGACGCTGATCGTGACGGAGCCGCCCGCCGGGGTGTACTTCAGCGCGTTCGTGATCAGGTTCAGCATGAGCTGCTTGAGCCGGTCCGCGTCGCCCATGACGCGCACGGCGTCCACCGTGCCGAGCTTGAGCTGCACATCGCCCGCCAATACCTGCGCCTGCCGGTACACTTCCAGCGCCAGCGTGCCCAGTTCGACCACGTCCTCGGTGATGGGCAGCCGCCCCGAATCGGCCTGGGCCAGCAGCAAGAGGTCGCCTACCAGCCGCGTCATGCGCTTGTTCTCGCTCTCAATCGCTTCGAGCAGTTCGGGGGCCGGGCCGACGCGCTTGATCAGGTCCACGTTGCCCTGGATCGTGGTCAGCGGCGTGCGCAACTCGTGCGACACGTCCGCCACAAAGCGGCGCTGCGCCATGAACAGCCGCTCCAGGCGGTCGAGCGTGGTGTTGAAGGTTTGCGTCAGCTGGCCGAGTTCGTCGGGTGGGCCGTTGTACGGGATGCGGCGGCTCAAGTCTTCGGCGGCGGTGATCTGACGCGCCGTCTGGCCGATGGTTTCGATGGGCAGGAGCGCCTGCCCGGCGATGACCGAGCCGACGAAGAAGGACAGGATCAAGGCCACCGCGCCGACGCCGATCATGACCCGCACCAGCCGGTCGACCGCCTGATCGAGCGTGGACAGCGGCGACATGACCTGCATCACGCCCACGCGCCGCCCGGTCGGCCCCCAGACAATCGGCACGGTGGTGACCAGGATGTGCGTGCCGTTTTCCAGCCGCGTATCGCGCGTGGCCATCGCCTCGCTGTCGAGCATGGGCGCGTCAAAGGGCGACTGCATCGACTTCACGTTGTCCGAGATGGCCACCAGCAGGCCGTCGCGCCGCCACACCTGGATGGCAAAGGCGAAAAACGGCATCTGCGCCGACTCGTTTTCCAGCGACGGGGGGTTGAGCACGCCGCTGACCGGGTCCACGGTGATCACTTCCAGCATCCGCTGCGCCACGTATTCCATGTTTTCGCGAAGCTGGCTGTACCAGGCCCAGTTCAAGAGGCTGAACAGGGACACGCCGAAAACGAGGATGACCGTGGCCAGCAGCGCAGAATACCAGAGGGTGAGCCGGGTGCGGATGGTCATGGGCAGGTGAAGCCGGTTTCCGTTTCTTCAGGTTGGGCGGCGACGGGCGCAGTGCACAGCACAAAACCCAAGTGTAACGGCCCAATCTAAGCGCGCGATGAGCCGCTGCTTAATGCTTTGGGATGGGATGTGACCTGGACGGTTCAGCCAGCGCCGCGCCAGCCCGGACGCGGCGCGCTACTCCTCGCGCAGCACGTAGCCGACGCCGCGCACGGTGTGCAACAGGCGCGGCTCGCCTTCGCTCTCCGTCTTCTGGCGAAGGTAACGCACGTACACCTCGATGATGTTGCTCTCGCCGCCAAAGTCGTAGTTCCAGACGCGGTCGAAGATCATCTCCCGCGTCAAGACTTGCCTCGGATTGCGCATGAACAGCTCAAGTAGCTCATATTCTTTGGCGGTCAGGTCGATGGCGCGGTTGCCGCGCATGGCCCGCCGTGTGCCGGTGTCCAGCGTCAGGTCGGCAAAGCGCAGGCTCTCCGGCTTGCTGCTCACCGTGGAGCGGCGTAACAGCGCCCGAATGCGCGCCAGAAGCTCGTCAAAGGAAAACGGCTTGACGAGGTAGTCATCCGCGCCCGCGTCGAGGCCCTGCACGCGGTCGGACACGTCGTCTTTGGCCGTCAGCATGAGGATCGGCACATTGCTTGCCGAGCGCAGCCGCTTGCAGACTTCCAGGCCATCCATGCCCGGCAGCATCCAGTCCAGGATCACCAGGTCGGGCGGGTTATCGCGGGCGGCAGTCAGCCCGGCCCGGCCATCGTGGGTGACTTCGACGCGGTAGCCCTCGTAGATCAGGCCCCGCTCGATGAATTGCGCGATGCGGTGTTCATCTTCGATGACCAGCAATCGTTCGCCCATGCCGCAAAATACCTCTTCGGTATGCCGTGAAGCCTCACCCGGACCCGTCAACGTACCCAGCGCACGCCGCTGACCGCATCCGCGTCCCGGATGGCGACGCGGCGTCCATTCTGCAAATCCAGGATAACTAAACGATCCATTGTACCATCATCGCCGCGCACAAGCCCTGCGGCAAATGCCCCACCGGGCGAGAGGATGGCTTGTTCGAGGATGGTGGGGGCGCTGCGCACGTCGGGCCGCTGCGGATCGGCGGTGGTCAGGCACAACTGGACCACGGTCGGGCCAAAGGACCAGCCCACGTTGCGCAGGAACAGCGCCGACTGCCCTTCCAGCCCCGGGCCGCCGCCCAGCGGCGCTACCGATACAATCGGCCAGGGCGAGCGCACCAGTTCGCGCGCGCCGCTGGCGTCCGCCGCGACGAGCGTCCAGGTGACGCGGTCCGGGCGCTGCACAGAAAACAGCGCGCTCAGGCCCCAGGTCGCGTCCAGGGCATTGACGGGCAAGCCCGCCGGCAGGACGCTGTCGGGCAGGACGGGCGTGGCGCTGAACGGGCGCGTGCCGTCGGCGGCGGGCGGGCCTTCGAGCAGCAGCGCGCCCCGGTCCGGGCTGAATTGCGGGCGGACCAGCTCGCCGCCCTGCGGGTGCGGCGCGATCTGCATGGCGGGCGGCGCTTCCGCCTGCCCCGTAATGGTGACCAGGTACACGCCGTCGCTGTCCACGAAGGCGACCTGCCGCCCGTCGGCGCGCCACGCAGGCTGCGACCCCTCATCGCGCCGGATGGTGGCCAGCAGGTACGAGCCGGGGATGCCCTCGACGCCGAACGGCTCCGGCGACGACGCGCGGAAGGCGGGCGTGGACGTGGGGCTGGCTCCCGGCGCGAGTTCCTGGATGGGTGCGGTGAATAGCCGCCCGCCGCTGGTCACGGCCAACTGCTGCCGGTCCGGGCTGACGGCAAAATCGAGCACGTCGGCGTTCAGGCGGGTGGCCTGCGTCACCGGCTGTGCGCCGTCGCCGCGCAGCCGCCACACCTGCTGCACAGCGTCGGCGTCCGGCTGTAAAAAGTACAGGTCGGCGTCCAGCTGGAGCGCGCTGGCCTCGACGTTTTCCGTGCCGGCCCAGGCGAAGCGCGACACGTTCTGCAGCGGCAGCGCATCTTCCAGGCCGCTCCCCGGCTCGATCATGATCGGCGTGCCGTTCGTGATATACACCAGGTAGATGCCGTTGGCCGTCCAGACGGCGCGCGCGTCCAACGCCCGCTCGCTGAGCGCGGCGACGCTGCCATCGCCCTGGATTTCGATGGGCACGCCAACCGCCGGGTCCAGCCCGGTCAGCAGGGCGCGCACCGGCCCGGCAAAGGTGCTGGTCAGGTGAATGTAGCGCCCGCCGGGTGTATTCCACGCGGATTCGAGGCGCGTCTCTGCGCCCGCGCCGGCGATGTTGGTGCGCGCCAGCCCGCCCGTGTACGGCGCGGTGATCAGGCTGTTGTCGTCCAGCCAGGCCAGGCCGGACGGCGTCGTAATCGTCCCCGTCCACGTCAGCGAATCGCGGATGCCGTCCGTCGCGCCGAGTGTGAAAATGGTCCAGCTGCCGCGCACATCGCCCGCCGCGAGGCGCGTCCCACCCGGCGAGAAGCGCAGGTCGGTGTACAGCCGGTCGCTGACCGTGATACGGTTCGCCGTGCCATCCGGCAGGGGAAGCGCCAGACTGAAGCCCCAGGCAGTCACATACGCCAGCCCGACGCCATCCGGCGACCAGGCGATGCTCGGCCTGCCCGCCTCGAGGTTGGCCGGGGCGAAGGCGTCGTTGTCGATGACCGCCATCGCCTCGCGGTACACGCTGGCGAGCACCACCTGACCGGCCTCGGTGCGAAAAGCGACCCAGCCGCCATCCGCCGAGACGGCGAAATCAACGACGCGCTGGTCGTCGTTGTTGATGCGCCGGGAAAACGCCCGTCCCGCCGAACAGGTCAGGCGCGCGCCCGACAGGTTGCAGACCGGCGCGCGGAAGATGAAACGCGGTTCATCTTGCGCCGTCGCGGGCGCGTTGGACAAGGGCCAGGCTGCTGCGCTGAGCAGGGCCAGGATGAGCAAGAGGGCAAAACGGGTCGGTGAAGGTCGCCGGCGCGGCATGGTTGTTCTTGAGTTTCCTCGTGCAGCCCGGGGCCGGGAGCACGCCGGACCGCCAGGAGCGCTGAATCAGCAATCTAGGTCTGAATTGGGCGGGATTGCCCGGTCAGAATGGCGCTCGCTGGAGTTGCCTACCCCGGAGCGCCATTCCGACCTCTAGATTAGCTCGTTGCCGGACGAGCGACCAGATTCAGCACCAGGCGGGCCTCGTTATCGGCCTGGACAAAGGCCAGGTTTGGCGGATCGAAGCCAAAATCCGTCATCAGGATTTGCGTCTCGGCGCGCACCACGAGCAGATCGCCCGCCAGCGTGGCCGTCACCGCGAAGTCGGTGGGCCGCGTCACATCGCGGATGGTCAGGTCGCCGCGCACGGTGAAGTTGAGCATCTCGCCGTCCACGTAGGCGCGCTGCGGCAGGCCGATGATCTCGACATTGGACAGCGTGGCGTACGGGTACTTGTCCGATTCGAGCCACTGGCCACGAATCGCACCGTCACGGCGCGGCTCGTCCGAGGTCAGCTCGTTGATGTTGATGACGATGTCCCCGATCAGGCTGTTGGCCACGTTGGCGCGGTCAATCTCGACCTCACCCTCGATGGTCTGGGTCACGCCCACGGCCACGCGGAACTCGCCCAGGCCGGGGAAGATCTCGCCCACCTGGAAACACGCCTCTGATTCGCTGCCGGCGATGATGAGCCGGACCAGGTCCGGCGCGCCGAGCGTGGCGGGGGCGGTGGTTGGGGTGAGGGTCACTTCGGCAGTGGCCATCGTCTCAAGGGTCGCGGTGGGCGTTGGGCGCTCCGGCGCGGTCACGCGGCCCTCGGTGCAGGATATGTACAGTGGCTCGTCCTGCGCAGGCAGGGCGAGCGGCGCATCCGGGACGTACAGCACGTTCTGGATGCCGCTGTCGGGCGCGCTGCGGCGCTGTGATGACGTGGTCGGCGCGGCGGTCTGCGTCTGGGCCTGGGCCGTGCGGCGCGCATCAATCGAGTTCACGGCGGGCGACGGCACGCCCGTCACGACCGGGGCGCGGTCTGCCGGGAAAAGGCGGTCGAAGATCAAAAAGCCGACAACCCCTAACACGATGATGAGGATGGCCCCCACAAGAAGAAGACGCCTGCGATTACGGAACATAGCCCGAACTCCCTTCCCTCTGGCATTCAACCGCGACACGGGTAAACTGCTCCAGCCAGATTTTACGGGATTCAGAAGAGGATGATCTGAATATTTAATGAGAACCGGACCAGCGTCCGCTACGAGGCGTCAGCGGAGCGGCTCGCGGTCCAGCAGGATGGTCACCGGGCCGTCGTTCACCAGCTCGACCGTCATACGCGCGCCGAAGACGCCGGTTTCGACGCGCGCCACGCCCGCCGCGCGCAGGTAGCCGACGAAACGGTCGAGCAGCGGCGCGGCGATGGCAGGCGGCGCGGCCTTGCTGAAGCTGGGACGCCGCCCGCCGACCGCGTCGCCGTACAGGGTGAACTGCGACACGACGAGCGCGCCGCCGCCAATGTCCAGCAGCGAGCGGTTGAATTTGTCGTCTTCATCGGGGAAGATGCGCATCACGGCGATGCGCTCGGCCAGCCATTTTGCCTCGGCGTCCGTGTCGTTCGGGCCGACGCCCGCCAGGATGAGCAGGCCCGTCTCAATCGCGCCGACCGTCTGCCCATCGACCAGCACCGCTGCCCGGCTCACCCGCTGAATGACCGTCTTCATCGCCCGCGCATCCCCTTTTCCGTCGCTCGATGCCCCGCCACGCCGGGCAGGAGTCTAGCGGGGAGCGGGCAAACCGGCGAGCGAGAGGCCCTCACCCCCGGCCCCTCTCCCTCATGGAGAGGGGAGCGGAAACCAGGGAGTGTTCCGCTTTTCTCCCCTCTCGCCATGAGGGAGAGAGGGGTTGGGGGAGTGAGGGTCAGCGCCCAGAACTGACGTTTCAGATACCCTCTAGAGCCTGTGGTGAACTCTGAGCCTCACCCCCTGGCCCCCTCTCCACGCGGAGTACCGTGTAGAGAGGGGGAACGGCGCGGCGGTAAGGCCGGCGATCTCCCCTCTCCGTGCCTGCTGGGGTCCCCTCTGGGGTGGCAGGCATGGAGAGGGGTCGGGGGTGAGGTTCTTCTCCGCACTTTCAGACACCCCCTAGCGCCGATCTGTGTACTGCTCCACCAGCCGGATCACATCGGGCGTATACGCCGCCGGGGTGAGCTGGACGGCAGTCGCGGCGTACCGGCCCACGCTGCTCGCCGTCGCGCCGCGCCGCAGCAGATCGTGCACCACATCCGCGCCGCCGTACAGAATGGCCAGTCCCAGCGCCGACCAGCCATCGTCGCGCACACGGCGAATGTCCGCGCCACGCCCCAGCGCCGTCTGGATAGCCTCTGGCCGCTTGAGCCGCAGCGCATAAAGCAGCGCGTCATCGGGCGCGGCGCTGTCCAGGCCATCCTGCGCCGCGGCCTGGGCCTCGCGCCCGATCAGGATGCTGGCCACCATCAGTTCGGCGGTTTCTTTGCTGCGCCAGCCGCCCATGTGTTGCACCACGAAGGGATGGAACACACGCTGAACGCGCCAGTTGACCAGCCGCTTTTCGTGGATGACCATCGTGACCAGCCGGTGCGAGCCGCGATGCCGGCCCAGCACCTTGATCTTCTCATAGCCGTCGCCCCACTGTGGCGGAAAACAATACACCTTCGTATTCGGGCTGAAGTGTTTCGTCCCCAAAGACGGCTCGGCATGGACGCCAACGCGCTGCTCAGCGGCGACGTTCGCCACCACGCACCACACGCCTTTTTCGGCTGGCTGACTGGCCATCGCCACGTTCCTTTGCGCCGCAATACTGCCCTATGTTGGTGGGCTGCTGTTATGCCCTTGTGATAGAAAATTGACAAATAATTCACGCCCAACACAAGATTCGAGTGCTCATCTATGCTATAGTGCTTTTGGATGTGAGACGGTTCCCACCGGTATCCATGACAATCGAAGATCGAGGGACACGCGATGGCCACGTCACTACAACCTGCCGTCATGCACCAGATCAGCCATATCGTCGCCCGGCACCTGGGCGAAGTCTCGCACTACATTCCGCTGGCCATCCCCGCCGAGCCGCAGGTTCCGTCCTTCATTCTGATGTGTTTGGCCCGGCTCGACAACCTGTGTAGCGTATCCCCCGCATCTACCCCGGCGGGCGCATACAGCGACGTGTGCCGGGCGCTGGACACGGTGACCGGCTTCCTGCGGCACATGAACCAGCCGCTCGATGAGCCGTTCTGGTCGACGCCAATCGCGGAGATTGTGCTGCGGGCGAGCAAGTGGTGCGAACAGGCCGGATGCCGGCCCGTCACGCTGTCGCGCGGTGCGCTCTGGAAGCTGCTCGCGCCGGCCCAGCCCGACCACATCCGGGACCTGGGCGGCGGTGTGTACGAGGCCCGGTGGTGGACGCCCGTCCCGATGATGGACCTGGAGATCGTGCAGCGCACGGCGGGCATCCAGATCATCGGCGAGGCGTACGAGCCGCCGGACCTGCCCTGCGGGTTGGCGTTGCGCTTCTCGATCCTGTCCATCCAGGATGCGATTGACTGAGAGGACGTCGCGCTCGTTTCCCCGCCCGCCGCGCGCCTGATTTGGCCGCTGCTCCTGTGCGCGGTGGGTTGCCCTGCCGCCGGGATTTTTATAACAATGCGATAACGATTCTCAGGTCAGCGCCTCGCCAGCCGTAAATTCGCGTATAATCGGGCTATTGGTGCGCGAATGCGTCCACGACTTATCATAGCTATGAAGTATGACATCAGGTAATTACTCCACAACGATAGATTGAGTTAATCAGCACTTTTCAGTAGAATTTACACACAAGGGAGCCTGCCACCGGCTCGACGTGTGCGCTGCACACCCTACATTGCCACTTCAGGCTCCCTTAAGCGCCCCACGTTGACTACATCATCGCGCTCTGGGTGACATGGGTGACGACACATCGATCATGTCATATAAGGGGGAGTATGATCACCCGCGGAGCCGACACCCTAAGCCTGCTTGCCACCGAAGTTCGCGCCATCCTCAAGGACCTGGGCAAGGGCCGGACGGACGGCGTCGCCTATGATACCGCCTGGGTAGCGCGCCTTGCGCGGTCCTATGCGTCGCCGGTCTTCAGCGACGCCTTGACCTGGCTGCGCCAGAACCAGTACGACGATGGGACGTGGGGCGCGCCGCTGGTCCAGTATCATGACCGCTTCATCTCGACATTGGCCGCCATCGTGACGCTGCGTGAGGGCGGGCGCGACCCACGCGACGCGCGCCGTGTGCAGCGCGGCGAGGATGCCCTGTGGCGTGTGGTGGGGCGGCTGGGCATGGATGACAGCGATACGGTTGGCTTTCCGGTGCTGTCCGTCGCGCTGGCGGACGAGGCGCTGGCGCTCGGCCTGGACGTGCCGCGCCCGCCCATCCGCTTTGCCGAGCCGTACCGGCGCAAGGTCAAGGCCCTGCTGGCCAACCCGGACCGCGACTGGCGCGCCAGCCCGCTGATTCACTCGCTCGAAGCGCTGCGAAGCGCCGTACCCGCCACGCAAGAGCCGTTTGGCGGGAACTATTCTGTGGGTGTATCGCCGTCTGCCACAGCCGGATACCTTCTGGAGCGCCGCCACGATCTGGCGCTGAACTACCTCACCACGACGCTGGCCAGTGAAGGCACGGGCGCGGCTCCTGCCTTGATGCCCATCGATGTGTTCGACATTGCCTGGTCGCTCATTCATTTACGCCATGCAAGCGTCGTCGATCCCGATGATCCGGACGTGCGGCGCGGCCTGGATTTCCTGTGGCAGAACTGGTCGCCGGAGTGCGGCATCGGCTGCTCGTCGTATTTCACCGTGCCCGATGTGGACGACACCGCCGCCGCGTTTATCGTCCTGCGCTGGGGCGGCTATCCGGTCAGCCCGGATGTGTTCGCTCACTACGAGATGGACGACAATTTCTCGTGCTATCACGGCGAGACGAACGTATCGCTCAGCGCGCATGCACGACTGCTGGCGGCGCTGCGGCTGTGTGAAGATCACCCGCGTTACCCATTCTGGATCGAGAAGACAATTAATGTATTGCGACGTTTTGACGAGAATGGCTCGTTTTGGTGGGATAAATGGCACGCGTCGCCGTACTACGTGAACAGCGCGGCGCTCAATGCGCTGCACGGCGTGGCCGATGATCTGGCATCCACCCGCCTGAAGTGGATTCTGCGCACGCAGAACGATGACGGCGGTTGGGGCTACCTGGGCCGCTCCACGC
>JADZBY010000143.1 GCA_020851855.1 Anaerolineae bacterium | reverse complement strand
ATCGTATCCTCAAAGCGCGCCGTCTGCATCCCGAACAGGTCGTACAGTGTGCTCATAGACGCCGTGCGGTTCGAGGCCAGCATGTCCAGCCATTGCGGCGTCATGGGCCAGTATGGAAAGATCCGCCCCAGCAGGCGCGACGTGAAGCGCAGCACGTAGGGCGGCACGGAGACGATGGCCCGCTGCGCCCGCGTCACGCGCATCACGGTGCGCACCATTTCGTTAAAGGTCATGTACTCCGGCCCGCCGATGCCGAACACCTGATCGACCGTGTCGAGATGCTCCAGCGTGCGGGCCAACGCTTCGACCAGGTCCTTGACATACAGCGGGTGAAGCAGCCCCTCGCCGTGGCCGGGCTGGAAAAACGCGAGCGGATTGGCCCGCAAGAGCAGCGCGATGCCGTTCACGAAGCTGTCGCCGGGGCCGAAGACAACGCCGCTGCGAAAGATGGTGTAGGCCAGGCCGCTGGCGCGCACCAGCTCTTCCACCTGCCCTTTGGCGCGGAGCAAGGCAAAGGCCGACGAGGGCGACGCGCCCAGGTGGCTGAGCACGACCAGCCGCCCGATGCGCGCCGAGCGCCCGGCGGAGATGACGTTGCGCGTGCCCTTGACGTCGATGTCCTCAAGCTGGCGGCGGCGTCCCCACCACTGCGCGCTGGCAAGGTGAAAGACGGTATGCACGCCTGTCATCGCTCGGTGCAGGCTTTCTTCGTCAAAAATCGAGCCGGCGAACGGCTCGACCTGCGTTTCGGACCAGGGCAGCTCACGCGCGCGCGGCTGGTGCAGCACACGCACCGAAAGCCCTTCGCCCACGAGGCGCTCGACCAGCGCCACGCCAATAAACCCGGTGGCGCCCGTGACCAAGATCATCTGTGTCCCGACCTCTCTCGAACGCGGCATTATACCATGCCCCGTGCAACCTAATCGCCCCTTGCGGGTTAACTAAGTGGAATGGCGATGCGTACCTGGGGATGCTCTCCGCGTGGTCCGGCGCTGCGCCACGGACATGTGCGGCGCGGCGTGCGGCCTCGGCATGGCCGCGTTATGGCCCTTGCAACTGCGGGCGATGCGGAGAGCAGGCGCGGTGAAGCGTCGTTGATTTGCACAAATGGCGCGTTGTGCTGCTATCGGGCGCGCGCCGTTTGAACACGTCGCGTGTATCAGATAGATGGAATCAATGTGGCGCGGGTCGTGCATGGTGTCACTCCGCAACTCTACGGCGGCGCGCCCGTAATCCGGTCTGTCTGCGCAACACAAGGGGCTTGCGGTTCACCTGTACAGGAGTGGAGAGAAGATCATGGACAAGCGACGGGTAGTCGTCACCGGGATGGGCATCATCAGCCCGGTGGGCAACAACCTTGAAGAGGCCTGGGCAAATGTGGCGGCGGGCCGGGGCGGCATCGGCCCCATCGAGCGCTTCGACACGAGCGGCTGTGAAGTGCGCATCGCGGGCGAAGTCAAAGGCTTCGACGCGCTGGCGGTGTTCGGCCACCGCGAGGCGCGCCGCATGGACCGTGTGACGCACTTCGCGATGGTGGCCGCCGCCGAGGCCGTCCGCCACTCCGGGCTGAATATGGACAACGAAGATCCGTACCGCGTCGGCTGCATCATCGGCTCCGGCGTGGGCGGCATCGAGACGCTCGTGGAACAGATCAAGAGCTACATGGAGAAAGGGCCAAAGGGCGTCAGCCCGCTGTTCATCCCGCGTATGCTGACCGACAGCCCGACGGGCCGCGTCGCCATCGAGTACAACTTCCGCGGCCCGAACATGGCTATTGCGACGGCGTGCGCCACCGGCAACAACACCATCGGGGAGTCGATGGAGATGATCCGGCGCAACGTTGCGGACGTGATCGTCGCGGGCAGCACCGAAGCGGGCATCATCCCCGTCTCGCTGGCCGGCTTCAACAACATGGGCGCGCTCTCCCGCCGCAACGATGACCCGGTCAGCGCCTCGCGGCCCTTTGACAAGAACCGCGACGGCTTCGTCATGGCCGAAGGCGCGGCGGTCGTGGTGCTCGAAGCGCTCGACCACGCCCTGGCGCGCGGCGCGACGATCTACGCCGAAGTGCTGGGCTATGGGACCACCGACGACGCCTTCCACGTCACCGCGCCGCACGAAAACGGCGAAGCGGCGCAGGAAGCCATGCGGCTGGCCATCCAGGATGCGCAGATCGCGCCGTCCGCGCTGAACTACATCAACGCGCACGGCACGAGCACGCCGCTCAACGACGTGGCCGAGACGCGCGCCATCAAGGGCGTATTGGGCGAAGCGGCCTATGACGTGAAGATCAGCTCGACCAAAGGCGCGACCGGCCACATGCTCGGCGCTGCGGGGAGCGCCGAGGCCATCTTCAGCATCATGAGCATCGTGAACCAGTTCGTGCCGCCGACGATCAACCTGTCCGAGCCGGACCCGGAGTGTGATCTGGACTACACGCCGAACCAGGGCGTGCCGCATTCGATCAACTACGTGATGAGCAACTCGTTCGGCTTTGGCGGCCACAACGCGGTACTCGTGTTCGGAAAGTATCACAGCAATGGCAAGTCCTAACGGCAACGGAAGGCATCCGGACCCGTCGGCGGTCCCTCGTGAGCGGGCCGCCGAGCATGCGTCCGGCGGCAATGCCGGCCCGCTGGCCACGCTGCGCGGCATCCTGAACCCGCCCCACGTGCGGTATGCGCACATCACGGGCTGGGGCATGAAAGTGCCGGACCGGGTGATCTCCAATTCGGACCTGGAAGCGCTGGTCGAGACAAGCGACGAGTGGATTCGCAGCCGCACCGGCATCCACGAGCGGCGCATGGCCGGTGACCGGGAGAGCGCCGCCACGCTCGGCTTCGAGGCGGCGCGCGCCGCGCTCGACCGGGCCGACGTGCTGCCGCGCGACCTGGACCTGATCATCGTGGCCACCTCGACGCCGGAAGATTTCTATCCGAGCACGGCCAGCAAAATCCAGAATCTACTGGGCGCGACGCGGGCGGGCGCTTTTGACCTGAGCGCCGCCTGCGCCGGGTTCATCTACGCGCTGAATATGGCGGCCCAGGCCATCCGGTCGGGCAGCATCGAACGCGCGCTGGTCATCGGCTCCGAGGTCAACACGCGCGTGCTCGACTGGCAGGACCGCTCGACGTGCGTGCTCTTTGGCGACGGCGCAGGTGCGGTCCTGCTCGAAGCCAGCGACACGCCCGGCGGCGTGATCACCTGCGTGCTCGGCTCGGACGGCTCCGGCGCGGACCTGCTCGGCATCCCGACGGCGACGCGCCCGAACCTGCCGGAAGGCCAGAAGGTGTGCCGCATCCACATGGACGGGCGCGAGGTGTTCCGTTTCGCCGTGCGCATCATCAACGAGAGCGTGCGGGAAGCGCTGGACCGCAGTGGGCTGGGCGTGGATGACGTGAGCCTGATCATCCCGCACCAGGCCAACCAGCGCATCATCTCCGCCGCCGCGCAAAGCCTGGGCATGCCGGAGACGATGTTCTACATGAACGTGCATCGTTATGGCAACACGTCGGCGGCGTCCATCCCCATCGCGCTGTGCGAAGCGGAGAAGGAAGGCCGGCTGAATCCCAACGATAACGTCGTCATGGTCGGCTTTGGCGGCGGCCTGTCGTGGGGCGCGGCGGTCATCAAGTGGCAGGCCGCGCCGGCGCGTACGTTGAGCGGCCTGGGCTACCGGCTCGGCCAGGGGCGGCGCGAGGTGGAGTACATCGCGGCGTTCTGGCGGGCGCGCGTCTTGAAGGCCTATCGCCGCGCCGAGGCCACGCTCAGCGGCTCGCCGCTCAAGGTGAAGAACTGGGGCAAACGTCGGGCCGTCATCGCCCGCCGCGAGCGCCGCAAACAGCAAGAAGGCGAGAAAGACGGCAAGTAGCCTTGAAGCGGCTTTCCCACACAACCGAGAGGCGTCACGAGGCGGCATGTCGAGATGCCGCCTCGGCGTTTCACCGGGCGCGCTATGATCCCGCCGCCTGGATAATGGGCGGCGGAACCCTCACTCCCCCAACCCCTCTCTCCCTCGTGGCGAGAGGGGAGAAACGCCGTGCGGACGAGGCAGGCGTTGTCCGCTGCTTCCCCCTCTCTACGCCGTACTCGGCGTAGAGAGGGGGTCAGGGGGT
>JADZBY010000142.1 GCA_020851855.1 Anaerolineae bacterium | reverse complement strand
GGCGTCGACATCCTGCTCGGCGGCAACCCGGACGGCCTGGCGCGCGAGAAGCTGCGCAAACAGGACGTCGACATCACCGAGGCGACGCCGGAGCAGTGGCAGGCGTCGCTGGCCGAAGCGCAGCACGAGTGCAAGCGCGACCGCGAGATCGTGCTCAAGGCGGGCGGCCTGAAGGTCATCGGCACGGAGCGGCACGAGGCGCGGCGTATCGACAACCAGTTGCGTGGCCGGTCCGGGCGGCAGGGCGATCCCGGCTCGTCGCTGTTCTTCCTGTCGCTGGAAGACGAGCTGATGCGGCGTTTCGGCGGCGAGCGCGTCAAGGGCCTGATGAAGACCCTGCGCATGCCCGAAGACGAGCCGATCCAGCACAACCTGATCTCGAAGTCGATCCAGCAGGCGCAAATCCGCATCGAAGGCTTTAACTTCGACATGCGCAAGCGCGTGCTCGAATACGACGACGTGGTGAACAAGCAGCGCGAAGTCATCTACAAGCAGCGCCGCCAGGTGCTCGAAAGCCAGAATCTCCGCGAGCAGATCGAGCGCATGATCGCGGAAGAGATTCACGACCTGGTCGAGGAGCACTGGCGTGATACGCGCAACCAGCACGAAGAAGACGAAGACCTGTGGAATCCGGACGAGCTGTACCGCGCGGCGCTGGCCCTGTTCCCGGTCCCGCCCTCGGTGAGGCCCGAAGCATGGAAGACGATGGACGCGGCGGACATCGCGCTGGACCTGACGAAGGGCGCGATTGCCGTGTACGACACGCTGGAACAGACCATCGAGTCGACGCTGAACACGCCCGGCGTGATGCGCCAGATCGAGCGCGAAGTGATGCTGCGCGCCATCGACCAGTTCTGGGTGCGCCACCTGACCGACCTGGACGTGCTGCGCGAGGGCATCGGGCTGGTCGCCATCGGCCAGCGCGACCCGCTCGTCGAGTACCAGCGCGAGTCGTTCGGCATGTGGGAAGAGATGCAGGCGCAGATCAAGCACCACATCGTGCAAACGCTGTTCCGTATCGAGGTCACGCAGCCGCAACAGCAGCAGCCCCAGGGTGAGACGACGCTCGGCGTGCGCAATACGCGGGCCACACACGCTTCGGCCAGCGCTTATGCGGCGTCCAACGGCGGTGATGGCGGCAGCGGCGGCAACGGTAGCGGCGGCAACGGCGACATGCGCCCGCAGCCCGTCCGCGATACAGCCCCGGAGCCGGAGCGCGCCGACGTGTGGAGCCGCACCGGGCGCAACGACCCCTGCCCATGCGGCAGCGGCAAAAAGTACAAGAACTGCCACTACCGCGAGGTGCAGGGGCAGCGCTCGGTGGTCGATCAGTCTCAGGTCAAGCGCACGGTGAGCGGGGGCCGGCGGCGCGGCTAGATCAGCCATCCAACCGCGTCACGGTTCCAGGGAGCAGGCTTTCACGCCGGGCGGGCCGGCGAGGTCGTCGTGGACGCCAGCACAGCAGTTACAGCACACCAGGTGCTGACCATTGTCAACTGGTTTCAAATCGGCATCTTGCTGGTGCTGTTGCTGCTCATCGGGCGGCTTTACCAGCGCGTGTCCGGTCGCCCGACGTGGTACTGGGCCTTCGCCATTCCGGCGGGCTTGTTCGGAGTGGCCTCGGCCCGGTATGCTTTTACCGATCAGTTGGGCGGCGATATGCTGGCCGATGCGCTGTGGGGCGTGGGCGGCCTGATCCTTGTCGCGTTGTGCGTGTTTCTGTATGGCCGCATGATCGCCCGACGGTGAGCGGCAGGCAGCAGCGGGGAGCGGCGGTGGACGAGACGCTGGCATTGGTGGTCAGTCTGGCGGGGCCGGCATCCATGGTCGTGGTCGTGCTGCTCATGCGCTCCCTGAGCAAGCGGCTGGGGGCCGTCACGCGCCGCCCGCCGATCTATCGCTGGTTCACGGTCAGCGCCGCGAGCATCCTTCTCAGCATGGCGCTGCGGCTGGTGCGTGAGGTCAGCGACGGCCCGCTCGACGGCCAGCACGCGCTGCTCTACGACATCCCGTTTGCCGTTGGGCTGCTGATCGCCGTGGTCGTCGCCTGGCGCTACTGGGGATGGCTGTTGTATGAGCACGAGCACACGGATATGTAGACGCACGTGAAAGACGCGCTATGAACACCGCCGCACCGCCGCCACGCTTTACTTCCCAACGCGAAGCCTTGCGCGCCGCCTTCGAGTCCCTGCCCAAGATCGAGCTTCACCGCCACCTGGAAGGCTCGCTGCGCCTGAGCAGCCTGGCCGAGATCGCCGCCGCGCACCACCTGGACGTGCCCGCCCACACCACGGAGACGCTGCGGCCCTTTGTCCAGATGATGCCCGACTCGCCGTACACCATGGAGCACTTCCTGAGCAAGTTCGCCGTCTTGCGCCGCTTCTACTGCGCGCCGGAAGTGATCTACCGCATCGCGCACGAGGCCGTCGAGGACGCCGCCGCCGATCAGGTGCGCTACATGGAGCTGCGTTTCACGCCCAAAGCGCTCTCGCGGCTGCGTGGCTTCGCCTTTTCTGAAGTCATCGGCTGGGTGTGCGACGCCGTCGAGGATGCGCAGCGTGGGCGCGACATCCAGGTGAAGCTCATCGTCTCGGTGAACCGCCACGAGAGCCTGATCGAGGCCGAACAGCAGATTCAAGCCGCCATCGATCAGCGCGGGCGGGGCATCGTGGCCGTCGATCTGTGCGGGCAGGAACCGGGCTTCCCGGCCAACCCGTTTGCGGGCATGTTCCGCGACGCGCTGAAGGCCGGCCTGGGCGTCACCATCCACGCGGGCGAGTGGGCCGGGCCGTCGAATATCCGCTACGCCGTGGAGAGCCTGGGCGCGGCGCGCATCGGCCACGGCGTGCGCATCTTCGAAGACCCGTCGGTCGTCGATCTGGCGCGCGACGCGGGCATCGTCTTCGAAGTGTGCCCGACGAGCAACTGGCAAACCGGCGTCGTGCCCAGCCTGGCACAGCACGCGCTGCCCGAAATGGAGTTGGCCGGGCTGCGCACCACGCTTAACACGGATGACCCGGCCATCTGCGACACGACGATGAGCGGGGAGCTTGCGATTGCCGTCGACGGGCTGGGCCTGGACCTGCCCTACGTCCGCCGCGCCATCCTGACCGCCGCCGAGGCCGCCTTCCTGCCCGATGTGGAGCGTGCGGCGCTGGTCGGCTGGTTTGGGCGCGCCCTCGACTCGGTGGGCATCCCGCGCACGGCGTCTCAAGGTGAGGATTCGCTGGGATGATTCAGTGCGGCGACTTTGAAATTGCCCTGGTCAGCGATGGCGTGGTCCATGTGGATGCGGGCGGCCCGTTTGGGTTGGTCCCACGCGCCCTGTACCGCCACTTCCTGCCCCCGGACGACCAGAATCGCGTGCCGATGACGCTGACCTGCCTGCTGGTCCGAGCGCACGGCAAAACCATCGTGGTCGACACCGGGCTGGGCGAAAAACTCACCGACCGCATGAAAGAAACCTGGGGATTAGAGCGACCGCACGGCGGGCTGGCCGACGCGCTGGCGCGGCGCGGCGTGCGGCTCGAAGATGTCGATCTGGTCATCAATACGCACCTGCATGGCGACCATTGCGCGGGCAATACGGTATTCGCCAGCGACTTCAGCGCCATCGCACCGGCGTTTCCCTATGCCGAGTACGTCGTGCAGCGGCGCGAATACGACGACGCCATGCACCCCAATGAGCGCACGCGCAGCACATACTACGCCGTCAACTACCAACCGCTGGTCGAAAGTGGCCAGATGCGCCTTCTGGACGGCGACACGGAGATTTTGCCCGGCATTCACGGTGTCGTGACGCCCGGCCACACGCCCGGCCACATGTCGGTGCGCTTCGAAAGCCAGGGCCAGCACGTGCTGTTCGTCTCCGATCTGGCCAGTTACTCCGTGCACTTCGAGCGGCTGGCCTGGATGACCGCTTACGACGTGGAGCCGCTCGTCACGCTGGAGACGAAGCGGCTGTGGCAGGCCTGGGCGCTGGAGACGGGCGCGCTGCTCATCTTCCAGCACGATCCCAAAGTCCCCGCCGGGCATCTGGTGCAGCACGGCGACCGCCTGCGCGTCGAACCGGCGTCCGTGTCGCTCGATTAGGACGTATGCAAGACGATGCCCTCACTCCCCCGGCCCCTCTCTCCCTCAGAGCGAGAGGGGAGACAAGACGCCGCCTGTGCATGTCTGCGCCCCTCGCCATGAGGGAGAGGGGTTGGGGTGAGGGTTTGCGCAACGCCCGCCCCACGCTCATTGGACGTTTAGCCCGTCTCGCCTGATCTTCGTGTACCATAGAGCCGCTTGTGCACCCCGTGACCGAAAGTGATGGCGTGGTGGGATGATGCGTAAACGGATGCTTATGTTGTTCCTGATCGGCGCGCTGGCGCTGACGCTGGCCGTGCTGTTTGGCGCGGGTCAGGCGGCCCAGTCGCAGGGCGCACCAACGCCGATCCAGCCGACCTTTGGCCCGGTGAACATCGGCTCGCCGGTCGCCACCTGGACGCCGGAGCCGGCTACCGCGACGGCAATGCCCGCCGCCACGGCCACTCCGCCGGCCACGGCCACTCCCGCCGAGACGGCCAGCCCAACGCCGGTCCTGCCCACGCTCGACCGCTCGCGCATGGGCATCCAGGCCTACGCCTACATGGAAGTGGCGAACTGGTGGCCGATGGTCGACCGGATGCAGTTCATGGGCTTCGGCTGGATCAAGGCCCAGGTGAACTGGAAAGAGCACGAGCCGGAGCCGGGCGTTTTTGATGCGCCGTTCACCGTCCTGCGCGATAACCTGGTGTACGCCGGGCGGCGCGGCTTCAAGATCATGATCAGCGTGGTCAATGCGCCGGACTGGGCGCGGCCCGCCGATGCGCGCGGCAACCTGGACGGCCCGCCCGAAGACCCGCAGGCGCTCGCCAATTTCATCGGCGCGCTGCTCGATAACTGGGGCACGGAATACGTCAACGCCATCGAAATCTGGAACGAGCCGAACCTGATTCGGGAATGGACGGGCCGGCCCATCAACGGCGCGGAGTACAAACGCTATTTTGACCCGGCCTACGCCGCCATCCGCGCCCGTTCCAGCGACATTGT
>JADZBY010000141.1 GCA_020851855.1 Anaerolineae bacterium | reverse complement strand
GATTCAGGGTCGTTTCCCCCACCCCAACCCCTCCCCCATGAAGAGGGAGGGGCTAAGAGAGCCGGTTTTCCCTTCCCCTCTTGATGGGGGGAAGGGCAGGGTTAGGGGGTGTTCTTTCCAAGTTGTGGCACTACACTCCAAACATCCACAAGCGGCGGGCTGCGCAGGCATCCTAGCCCATCAGGGCTTCGTAACTTCAGCCCCGTGCTTCAGCGTGGGGCCGCTCCCGGTTGATCTTGACGCGATTGACACCGTTGCGAGCGAATACTCGCCAACCTTCACGCTCCGGGCGTGACAAACGTCAATGTGGCGCGCGGCCCGAAGGTGATAGACTACGGCTAGGACACCGGAAGGGACGCGCGGCGGGCAGGATTCCCGTCGCGGCGCAAGGAGCAGTATGGTACAGGAAGATCCCCGCATCCTCGAATTGCGCACCATGCGCGAAAAAGCCCGTCAGGGCGGCGGCGCTGACCGAATCCAGAAGCAGCACGACAAAGGCAAACTCACTGCCCGCGAGCGGCTCGACATCCTGCTCGATCCGGGCACGTTCAACGAGCTGGAGCCGTACATCACCCACCAGGGCGACGAGCTGGGGCTGGCGTCCGAGCACTACCTGGGCGATGGCGTCGTGACCGGCTACGGCCAGATCGACGGGCGCACCGTCTACGTCTACGCCCAGGATTTCACCGTGTACGGCGGCACGCTGGGCGAGATGCAGTCGCACAAGATTTGCCGCGTCATGGACCTCGCGCTGCGCAACGGCGTGCCCATGATCGGCCTGATCGACTCCGGCGGCGCGCGCATCCAGGAAGGCATCCGGGCGCTGGGCGCGTATGCCGAAATTTTCCGCCGCAACGCGCAGTATTCGGGCGTCATCCCGCAGATCAGCGTCATGCTCGGCCCGTGCGCGGGCGGCGCGGCCTATTCGCCCGCCCTGACCGACCTGATCATCATGGTCGAGCGTAACTCGTACATGTTCCTGACCGGCCCCGAAGTGATCAAGGCCGTCACGGGCGAGCGCATCGACCCCGAATCGCTGGGCGGCACGGAAGTGCACATGGCTGTCAGCGGCACGGCGCACCTTTCCGCGCCGACGGAAGAGGAAGCGCTGTTGCTCTGCCGCCGCGCGCTCGGTTATCTGGCCTCGAACAACGTGGAAAACCCGCCCTTCACGCCGCCGGCGGACGACCCGCTGCGCATGGACGAAGAACTGAACGCCATCGTGCCGCTGGATTCGTCCACGCCCTACGACATGCACGACGTGATCGAGCGCATTGTGGACCAGGGCACGTTCCTGGAGATTCAGCCCGTCTTCGCGCGGAATGTGATCACCGGCTTCGCGCGCATGGGCGGCCACAGCGTCGGCATCGTCGCGCAGCAGCCGATGGTCATGGCCGGCGTGATTGACATCGGCGCGTCGGACAAGATCACGCGCTTCGTGCGCACCTGCGACTGCTTCAACGTCCCGCTGGTGACGCTGGTCGATTCGCCCGGCTTCCTGCCCGGCATCGACCAGGAGCACGCGGGCATCATCCGGCACGGGGCCAAGGTGCTGTACGCCTATTCCGAAGCGACTGTGCCGAAGGTCAGCGTCATCACGCGCAAGGGCTATGGCGGCGCGTACGTCGTCATGAGCAGCAAGTACCTCGGCACGGACGTGAATTACGCCTGGCCGAGCGCCGAGATCGCGGTGATGGGCGCAGAAGGCGCGGTGAATATCGTGTACCGTCGCCAGTTGGAGCAGAGCACCGACCCGGTCGCCGAACGGGAACGGCTCGTCGCGGAATACCGCGAGAAGTTCAATAACCCGTACTACGCGGCGCGCAACGGCTACATTGACGACATCATCGAGCCGCGCGAGACGCGGCCCAAGATCATCGCCGCGCTGGCCGCCCTACGGGATAAGTACGCCTCTGCGCCGCCCCGCAAGCACGGCAACATGCCGGTCTGAGAGAGTGGTGCATGGCTGAGACGCTGGAATATGCCCTGTTGATCACGTTGATCGGGATGGGCCTGGTTTTCGCCGTGATCGTGCTCCTGTGGGTTGGAATCTATGCCCTGGTGCGCCTCACGCCACGGGAACAGGGCGAAGAAACTGCGCCCGAATCCGGTCCGGACCAGAGCGCAGCGCGCCGCCGTCGCGCCGCCGCGGCGGCAGTTGCCATGGCCCTGCTGCACCGCGAGGCCGCCGAGCCGCAGGTCTTCCCCGAACCGCCCACCGCCATTGTAAGCGCGTGGCAGGCCGTCACGCGCGCCAACCAGCTCAGACGAGAGCGAGGCCGTCGTTGATGAAGTACAAGGTAGCCATCGAAGGGCAGACCTTCGAGGTTGAAATTGAAGATGTGTACGCCCGTCCCGTCGTCGCGGTGGTCGATGGCGAGCGGGTAGAAGTCTGGCCGGACAACGGGCAGTCGTCGCGCCCGGCCATTTCGCCCGGTACAGCGCCGGTGCGCGCCGCCGCGCCGCTTCCACGCCACGCCGAGCCGGCGGTGAGCAGCGGGGCCGCCGTGCGCGCACCGATCCCCGGCGTCGTGGTCGGAATCTCCGTCGAGGCGGGCGCAAGAGTCGAGCGTGGTCAGGAATTGCTCGTGATCGAGGCCATGAAGATGAAAAACGCGGTTCGCGCCACGCGCGCCGGGACCGTGAAAGTGATCCATGCCACCGTCGGGCAGCAGGTGAAACAGCGCGATCTGCTCCTGGAGTTTGAGGACTGATGGATCTCGCCAATCTGCTGCACGAGCTGGCCAAAGGCTTCACCAACTTCAGCGCCGGCAACGCGGTCATGATCGCGGTGGGCGTGGCGCTCATCTACCTGGCCGTGGCCCGCGAATACGAGCCGGTGCTGCTCCTGCCCATCGGCTTCGGCTGCATCCTGGGCAATATCCCGCTGACGGGCATGACCACGGGCGGGCTGTTCACCGTGCTGTACGACGCCGGCATCAAGACCGAGCTGTTCCCGCTGCTCATCTTCATCGGCGTGGGCGCAATGATCGACTTCACGCCGCTGCTGGCCCAGCCCCGCCTGGTGCTGCTCGGCGCGGCGGGGCAGTTCGGCATCTTCGGCACGCTGATCCTGGCCGTCTTGATCGGCTTCCCGCTCAACGAGGCGGCGTCCATCGGCGTGATCGGCGCGATTGACGGCCCAACCTCGATTTTCGTGGCCAGCAAGCTTGCGCCCAATCTGCTCGCGCCGATTGCGGTGGCCGCCTATTCGTACATGAGCCTGATCCCGATCATCCAGCCGCCGCTGATGCGCCTCTTGACCACGAAAAAAGAGCGCGCCATCCGCATGGAGTACGCGCCGCGCCCGGTGTCGCGCCGGGTGCGGGTCATGTTCCCCATCCTGGTCACGATCATCGTCGGCCTGATCGTGCCCGAATCGGCGCCGCTGATCGGCATGTTGATGCTCGGCAACCTGCTGCGCGAGAGCGGCGTCGTGGAGCGGCTCTCGAAGGCGTCGCAGAACGAGATCATCAACATCGCCACACTGTTCTTGGGCTTGACCATCGGCTCGACCATGACGGCGGACAGTTTCCTGAACACGGCGACGCTGGCGGTGCTGGGATTGGGGCTGCTGGCGTTCGTGCTGGACACCATCGCCGGGTTGTTGTTCGGCAAGCTGCTGTCCCGTGTGAGCGGCGGCAAGATCAACCCACTGATCGGCGCGGCGGGCATCAGCGCCTTCCCGATGGCCGGGCGGCTGGCGGCGAAGATGGCCCAGGAAGAGGATTTCGACAACTTCATCCTCATGCACGCGATGGGCGCGAACACCGCCGGGCAACTGGGCAGCGTCATGGCGGGCGGCGTGCTGCTGACGCTCGTGTTGAGCATCCTGGGCGGATGACGCCTGGATAACGGGCGGCTGGCGAGCGCCGTTGACGATCAGATTCCCGTTCCATGTCAGGCCGCCGGGCGGATGACGCCTGGATAACGGGCGGCTCGCGAGTATCGTTGACGATCAGATTCCCGTTCCATGTCAGGCCGCCGGGCGGGTGACGCCTGGATAACGGGCGGCTCGCGAGCCGCCCCTACACATCCTTGCCGGCTACGCTCGGTAGGGGCGCGTCGCGACGCGCCCGTTGTGACCGCTCACTGCGATTCCTGCGCCTTCCCGCTCCATCTCATTGCGCGGCGGGCATCTTCCCAGTATTATTCCAAGCGGCGGCACGACTCCTGGCTTGACCTGACCCGCCGCAGAGAGGCCGCCGCGCACGCCTTCGCGCAGGGAGACGCCATACCATGCTCGTCCGGGCTTTCAGGCTCACCGACAAACTGACGAACGCATTCCTGCGGGCGCTGGCCTGGTTGGCGGACACCACGGTCCAGCAGGCAAATGCGCTGTGGGTGGCGCTGGTCGCGGCGGCGGGCGGCATCGGCTATTTCCTGAACACCACCTTCCGCTCTGGCCGCGTCGTCTACGAGTCCGGCGCAGAGCGGCGACGCGCCTCGATGGCCCGCCGCGCCGAAGAATTGGCCAGCCGGACCATCGTGCGTGAGGACCCGCTGCGCGCGCAAAACCGGGCGCTCAGTCTGTTCACGGTCGTGCTGCTGGCGGCCCTGATCGGCATTGTGCTCTTGACGACGGGCGCAGGCCGCACGCCGACGCCCGGCGCGCCGCGCGCCGTTGGGGACGCCGCGTTGCCCATCCAGGCGACGCAGCCCTCGCCCACGCCCACGGCCACGCCCACCCAGACGCCCACGCCGCTCCCGGACCCGCTGCGCATCGGCGGCAGCATCGTGTACACGGTGCGCCAGAATGGCCGCGATAACCTGTGGGCCATCGGCATCGGCCAGTCGGCGCAGCCCATCCGCCTGACAAACGCGCCGGTGGACGACCGCGACCCGGTCTGGTCGCCGGACGGGACGCGCATCGCCTTCGCCAGCCGCCGCGACGGCAATTGGGACCTGTACGCGCTGCAAGTGGCGACCGGCGCGATCACCCGCCTGACGTTTTCGCCGGATTACGAGGCCGCGCCAACCTGGAGTCCGGATGGCGCGTTCATCTGCTTCGAGGGCTACCGCGAGAACAACCTCGACCTGTACATCGTGCCCTCGGACGGCAGCGCCGAGCCGCAACGCCTGACGTACCATCCTGCGCCGGACTTCTCACCTGCCTGGGACCCGGCAGGCGCGGGCCGCAACATTGCCTACGTCAGCCTGCGCGACGCGAACGCCGAGATTTACATCATCAGCCTGGACAACCCGATTGAGGCCGAGGCGCTGCGCCTGACCGCTACGCCCGACGTGGACGAAGAGCGCCCGGTGTGGAGCGCCGACGGCAACGCGGTGGCGTACAGCGCGCGCGTCAACGGCGTCGATCTGGTCTTCACCAAACCGGCCCGCGACGCAGGGGCCGAGCCGCTGACTATCGGGCAGGGGCGCGATCCGGCCTGGTCGCCCGATGGGAACAGCCTCGTGTATGTGCTGCACAGCGGCGCAAACTCGACGCTGGTGGGCGGTATGGCCGGCGGCATCTCGGCGCTGGCCCTGTCTGTGCCCGGCCAGGTGAAACAGCCGTCGTGGACGTCCGCGCCGTTGCCCGATTCGTTGATCCAGAGCGGCGGCGCGCCGACTATCGACGAAGCGCCGCTGTACGTCGAGTCGATCCAGGAAACGCGCGACACGCCGCCGCAGTTCATGCTGCGCCGCCTGGAAAACGTGCAGGCTCCCGTCGCCGCGCTCTCGGATCGGGTCGACGACTCGTTCCTGGCGCTGCGTGAGGCCGTCATCCAGCACACCGGGCTGGATTTCCTGGGCACGCTGGCCGATGCGCTGTGGACGGGCGACCGCCTGCCCGAACCGGGCCAATCGCGCCAGAGCTGGCACTACGCGGGCCGCGCCTTCACCTTTGACCGGAATCTGGTGTTCAATTCGCCCGCGCCGGTCGAGATCGTGCGCGAAGACATCGGCATAAACACGTACTGGCGCGTGTACATCCGCGTCGCGCCCGATTACCAGGGCGGGCAGCTTGGCGAGCCGCTCAAGCAGCTTCCCTGGGACTTTGCCAGCCGCCGCACCGACGATCCGCAGGTGTTCGAGGCGGGCGGGCGGCGCAAGGCGAGCGCGCCGCCCGGCTATTACGTCGATTTCACGCAACTGGCCGAGGATTACGGCTGGTCGCGCCTGCCCTCGGAGCGGCAGTGGCGCACCAGCTTCCCCAGCCTGCTCTATTGGGAGTTCAACAAACGCGACGGGCTGTCCTGGGACGAGGCGATGCTCGAACTCTTCCCGCGCGAGCAGGTGGAAGCCTTCTTGCTGGGGCCAACGCCGCTGCCCACGCGCGCGCCCACCGCAACCCAGACGCCCGGCGCGACGCCTACCGAAACGCCCGTGCCGCCCGATCAAACGGGCGGGTGAGCCAGCGCCGGAGAGCTTTGCGCCATGCGTTCCACCGTGCGTGACTTGCAGGGATTCGCGGTCCTCGTGCTGGCGCTGGGGCTGGTAGGCTTCATCCTCTTGCGCAACAACCCGCAACCCGTCAGCGGCGGCGATGTTCAGGCCGCCGCCACGGAGACGCCTGCGCCCGATCTGCCCACGCTGCCCGTGACGGCCACGCTCCGCGACCGGTCCTGGGAGCAGGTGGTGCAGGGCGACCTGGTGAACGGCGCAACGCCGCTGCCCACGCCCTCTGACACGCCGCCCGGCCCCGCCGCCACGCCCACGCTCGATCCGGCGCTGGGCGGGCCGGTGGTCTGGGCATCGACGCCCACGCCAACGCGCTTCGTGCCGCAGCCGCGCACCACCGAGCTTGCGCCCACCGCCGTAGCCGTCGAGTCGCTCGGTCCGGCCATTCGGCCCAACAACAATCCACGCCGGGGTGAATTTTCGCCGCCGCCGGAGCAAGTCCCGCTCTCGCTCGATCCACGCGATCACTTCTGGTTCACACGGCCCGTGGATTCAAGCGCGAACAGCTCGGAGATTTACTGGTACGTGTACGGCTCGGACGGGCCGGAGAACGAATGGCGCGTGCACCACGGCGTTGACCTGCCCAACACGGTAGGCCAGGACGTGTACGCCGCCGGGCCGGGCCGCGTCATCTGGGCCGCCGACAATTACATCTGGGTGGAAAATGGCCGCCGCGTCGAGAGCGCCTACACCTATGGCAACGTCGTGATCATCGAGCACGATTTTGGCTACGAAGGGCAGCGCCTGTACACGCTGTACGCGCACCTGTCCGTGATCCTGGTCGAAGTGAACCAGCGCGTGAACACGGGCGACATCATCGGCCTGAGTGGGCGGTCGGGCGTGGTGAGCGGCCCACACGTCCATTTTGAAGTCCGGCTCGGCAACAACAACTACTACCAGACGCGCAATCCGATCCTGTGGATGGCTCCTTACCGAGGCCACGGCGTGGTTGCCGGGCGCGTCGTGCGCGAAAACGGCCAGCCGGTGCAGGATGTGACGGTCACGCTGTACCAGAATGGGCGTGTGGTGGACACCACGACGACGTATGTCGAGGCGCGGTGGTTCGCCGGGCAGGCGCGCTGGCACGT
>JADZBY010000140.1 GCA_020851855.1 Anaerolineae bacterium | reverse complement strand
GGCGAACCTGCCACACCGCGCGCCACATGATGACGTTCGTCCGTTGACGACATGCGAAACTTTGCATAAGATGGCAGCATGGAAACCGAGACTATCGCCCTGCAGACAACCACCGAGCCGCTCACCCGGTTATTCAAAGCGCTGATGCACCCGGCGCGCATCGCCATTCTGGACGCCCTGCGCGGCGGCGAGCAGTGCGTGTGCCACCTCGAAGCGCATCTCGGCTACCGGCAGGCGTATCTGTCCCAACAACTCGCCGTGCTGCGTGAAGCGGGGCTGGTGGCCGACAACCGCGACGGCTGGAACGTGTACTACCGCGTGGCCGAGCCGGGCGTGTTCGACCTGCTCGACTCGGCCCGCGCCATGCTCCATCTGCCCACACCGAGTGTACCACCCTGCGTCGAATGCCCCTGCCCACGCTGTGACAGCCGGTCGGCCAACGCATGATCTTTGTCACTATCTGTGCCGCCCAAGATATGCAAAACTTTGAATATGATTTTGCGTATCCAGCGAGGAAAGGGATCATGCTTCACGTGAAGGTGCTGGGCGGCGGATGCCCGAACTGCAAGCGGCTCGAAGCGGAGACGCGCGCCGCCCTCGACGAGGCGGGCATCGCCTACGACGTGCAGAAAGTAACCGAGATGAACGACATCACCGCCTACGGTGTGCTGAGCACGCCGGCGCTGGTCATGAACGAGAAGGTGGTGTCGGCGGGCCGCATCCCGGCGCGTTCGAAGATCGTCGAGTGGGCGCGCGAGCGCGAACAGGCCAACGCCTGAACCCGGAAATGCCCATCTATTCAGCCTGCCCTGCCGTCGAGCAGGGCTTTTTCAGGCTGTATCACATTCAACGTTTTGAATATGGGGTGATCTCATGAGTGTGGGGGAGTTGTTCGGCCACCTGCTCCAGGCGGGCTGGCTGGGCTTGCTGGATTACCTGGCGGCGCATGTGCTATTGTGCCTCGTCCCGGCGTTTTTCATCGCCGGGTATCTGTCGCTCGTGCCCAAGAGCAGCGTGACGCGCTACCTGGGGCCGCGCACGCCCAAATGGATCAGCTATCCGGCGGCGGCGCTGGGCGGTTTCGTGCTGGCGGTGTGCTCGTGCACGATTCTGCCGCTCTTTGCGGGCATCTGGAAGCGCGGCGCGGGGTTGGGGCCTGCCGTGACCTTTCTGTTCGTCGGCCCGGCCATCAACATCCTGGCCATCAGCTACACGGGCGCGGCCATCGGCGCGGATATTGCCCTGGCGCGGCTGACGCTGGCCATCGTCTTCGGCATCGGCATCGGCCTGATCATGGCCTTCCTGTTCCGTAAGGAAGAGCGCGCCGCCGATCCGGCGCTGTTCGAGGGCGATGAGCGGATGCGCCCGGCGCTGTGGGGCTTGCTGGGGCTGCTCATGGCCGTGCTCATCGCGGGGACGCTGCAAATCGACCTGCTGACCGGCGCGTGGTTCTCCGTGCACCTGCCCGGCGCGCTGCCCGCGGGACTGCAAAGCGGGCTGGACGCCGCGCACCTGACGCTGCAAGGCGCGCTGCTCATCGTCCTGCTCGTGGCGCTGGCTCCGGTCGCCTTCAGGGGGCTGAACAACGTGCTGAACGGCGTGAATCGCTGGACGTGGCTCACGCTGGGGCTGGTGTTCCTCACGGTGCTCGTCGCCGCGCCGTCGGTGACGGGCGGCGGCGTGGAGAGCGCGGGCAGCGTCACGGTGAACATCACCGGGCGCGCGGTGGCGGTCGCCGGGCTGCTGCTGGCGATCCTTGCCGTCGCCCGGCGCTACCTGAGCCGCGATGAGCTGGCCGAATGGCTGGCCGAGACGTGGCGCTTCGTGAAGCAGATCTTCCCGCTGCTGCTGGTGGGCGTGTTTGCAGCGGGTATGGCGCGCGCCGTGATCCCCGAAGATTGGATCAGGACGCTGGCCGGGCAAAATACGCTGGCCGCCAACGCGCTGGCCGTGTTCTTCGGCGTGTTCATGTACTTCCCTACGCTGGTCGAAGTCCCGGTGGCGCGCATGTTCCTGGACCTGGGCATGCACAAGGGGCCGCTGCTCGCCTATCTGCTGGCCGACCCGGAATTGAGCCTGCAAAGCATCCTGGTGACGGGCCGAATCATGGGCCGCCGCAAGACCGCCGCCTATGTGGGGCTGGTCGCCGTGTTCAGCACGACCGCCGGCTATCTGTTCGGCGCGCTGTTGTCGCGGATGGGATGACGGGTTAACCCGCCCGGCGGCGGACGAGTCCGGACTCGTCCGCAGGCCAGGCGGGTTCCGCACCGGGTCCTCACATCGCCGGCTGGAAGACGACGCGGATGCAGTTGTCCTGCTTGTTCTTGAACATCTGGTAGCCCTTCTGCGCATCGCTCAGGCTCATCTTGTGCGTGACAAGCCCCGACGGGTCGATCTCGCCGCGCGCGATGCGCTCCAGGAGCATGGGCGCGTACTTCTGGCCCTGCATCTGGCCCATGCGCCACGTCAGCCCCTTATTGAAGGCCGCGCCCATCGGCATCGAGTCGACCAGCCCGGCGTACACGCCCACGATAGACAGTGTGCCGCCCTTCCGGCAAGCCTGGATCATCTCGCGCAGCACGTGCGGGCGTCCGGTTTCCATGCGCACCGACTGCTTGACGCGGTCCACCGCCGCCGGGATGCCGGTCGAGATGGCTTCCATGCCCACGGCGTCGATGCACACATCCGGGCCACGCCCGCCGGTCAGGTTGTTGAGCGCTTCGACCACCTGCGTTTCTTTGAAGTTAAGCGTCTCGGCGGCCAGCCCGAACGTGCGGGCCGTTTCCAGGCGTTCCGGCAGCGAGTCGATGGCGATCACCCGCTCTGCGCCGAGCATGTAGGCGCTGCGCATGGCGAACAGGCCCACTGCGCCCGCACCCCACACCGCCACCGTGTCGCCGGGCTGGATGTTGCCCATGTCCGCCGCCATGTAGCCGGTCGGGAAGGCGTCCGAGACGAACACCGCCTGCTCGTCGGTGAGGTGATCGGGCACATGAAACGCGCCCACGTCGGCGTACGGGACGCGGATGTATTCGGCATGGCTGCCCGCGTAACCGCCGAAGGCGTGCGAATAGCCGTAGAACGCCGCGCCGCCGTGGCCGAACAACGTATCGAGCGCCTCACCATGCGGATTCGAGTTGTCGCACAGCGAGTACAGGTCGCTGTTGCAATAGCTGCACTGGCCACAGGCGACGACCGACGGCACAACGACCCGGTCGCCGGGCCGGACCTTTTTCACGTCAGCGCCGACCTCGACCACGTCGCCCATGAACTCGTGGCCGATGATGTCGCCCCGGCGCATGGTCGGCACGAAGCCGTTGTACAGGTGCAGGTCCGAGCCGCACACCGACGAGAGGCGCACTTTCACGATGGCATCACTCGCCCGCAGGATTTTCGGGTCGGGCACGTCTTGCGCGCCGACGAGGTTGTTGCCGTACCAGCAAATCGCTTTCATCCGGCGCGCTCTCTTTCCTGCGCCTCGCGCGCCTCGACCTTCTCGCGCCCGGACGTCTGGCCCTCGATGGTGGGCGTCTCGCCGGTTTCCATCAGGCTCTTGAAGCGGCGCAACTCCTGCCGCACTTGTGTTTTCGGCTCGCGCCCGGTAGCGCGGGCGACCAGCGCGCCAAGCTGCCCGGCGGGCGGCGCGTACTCCATCACCACGTGCACTTCCGTGCCGCGTCCCGCCGGCGCGTCCTTGAACTCCACCGTGCCCGCGTTGGCGATCTGCGCGTTGTCCAGCGAGCGCCACGCGATTTTCTCGTCCGGTACGTCGTTCACGATCTCGGCGTCCCAGCTCAGCGTTGTGCCCGCCGGGCCTTTCACCGTCCAGCGCGAGCGCATCTCGTCGAGTATCTCGACCGCCTCGACGTTGTCCATGAAACGCGGCAGGTTGGTGAAATCGCGCCAAAAGGCGTACAACTCCGCACGAGGCCGCCCGATGGTGATGGCGTCCTCGATGCGGATGCCTTGCTCGTGCGGCACACTCACACCGTCGCCGTACTTACCGACCGCCGTGTTGACGCCCAGCCGGTCATAGATCAGGCTACGCCCCGTCGCGCCACGAAAGGCCATCCCACCGCCGAGCAGCATGAGCAAGATGCCGCCCGGACCACGCTGGCGCAGCCCAAGAAGCAACAGGACCACGCCGCCGAGCAGCGACAACCGCCGTTCGTCCAGCCCGACGTTGATCTGGCTCGCCGCCTGCTTTCCCGGCTCGTCGTTGTCCATCTCCATCCACATCCGATCTACAGCCACCGCTCACTCCTCATCGCACTGTCTGTGTGCTATCTGCTTCGTTCCGTGGGCGCTGCCCGCACGTGTGACGTGAGGCCGCCTTGTGCGAAGTGTAGCGGCGAATGGCTAAAAAACGGCGTAATGGCGCGGCGCGGGGGCGAATCCGAAGCGGCGCGCCGCCTTCCGTTATGGAAGCGGAATATGGGCCATCTTCCCAAGCAACGGTGTTTCGCGCTATGATGCGAGATGACGAGAGGCGCGAATCAGGAAGTTCACCGGCAGGCTCACACGGGTGTGAGGGGAATCGCGTTGTAGCCGTTATCGCGTTGATATGGGCACGAAGGAGCATCGCTGTGCCGCCGAAGTCACCGCTGTACCACATCGAGCGCCTGTGGGGATCTCTGACGCGGCCATCGCCAGAGCTGACGAACCGGGAAGAACGCGAGCTGGCCAATATCCTGAGTTCTGTGGAGCTGGCCCTGCTGCTCGCGGCGATGATCATCTTTCCCCTGTGGATCGTGGGCAATCCCGTCTTCACCGCGCTATCCTGGCTCGTCCCTGCGCTGGGCGTTCTGCTCGTTGCCGCGTATATCCTGGGCCGGGGCCGCTCTTACCGGCTCGGCGCGTACACGCTGCTGATCGCGGTATACTTCACCATCGTCAGCGTGATGCTCGCCGCGCCGGGGCCGATGCCGGAACGGATGACGGCGCTCGACTTCCTCGTCACCGCCATCCTGCTCGGCAGTCTGATCCTTTCTCTGCCGCAATTGACTCTGCTTTTTGCCGTATCGGTGCTTGGTGTGGCCGCGTTTTTCGGCGTGCCGGAAGCGCGTCCGGTCGTCACCTTCTCGGTGCTGGTCCTGGTCACCGTAACGTCGGCCCTCATCCTGCTCACCACGAAGCTCCGGCGGAGCCATCTCCAGCGGCTGATAGAGAGCGAGCGGCCCTATTACGCCCTGTTCGAGCAGTCGCACGACGGCGTTTTTCTGCTGAACCTGCAGGGCGTGCACATCAAGGTCAACAGCCGCGCCGCCGAGATGCTGGGCTATACCCAGGACGAGATCGTCGGGCTGTCCTTTCGCGACACTGTAGCGCCCTCAGAGCACGAGGGCAGTGAGAATGTGCTGGAGCGCCTGCTGGCCGGGGAGCGCGTCCCGATTTACGAGCGCACCTTCCGAAAAAAGGATGGCACGCCTATCCCGGTGGAGATCAGCGTCGCCCTGGTGCGGAACAGCGCCGGCCAGCCGCTCCACATTCAGAGCGTGGTGCGCGACTTGACCGAGCGACGGCGGCAGGAAGCTGCCCTGTTGGAGAGCGAGGCGCAGCTCAAGAGCATCATGGAATCGATGCAGGAGATGGTCTGGTCGGCGTCGCTGCCCGAATTTCGTTTCCGCTACATGAACCCGCACACCGAGCAGATCTTGGGCCGGCCACCGGCGGCGTTTTACGAAAACACCCGGCTCTGGTTCGACACGGTTCACCCGGAAGACCGCGAGGCGGCGGCAGACGCCGGACGCGCCCTGTTGCAGGATGGGCAGTGCGAGATTGACTACCGCATCGTCCGCCCGGACGGCGCTGCGCGCTGGCTGCACAGCCGGACGTGGCTGGTGCGCGATGGCAGCGGCGCGCCTGTGCGGGCCGACGGGTTGGCGACGGACATCACCGAGCGCAAGCTTGCCCAGGAACAGGCCTTTGCGCTCGCCATCGAAAAGGAGCGCGTCCGGGTGCTCATCCAGTTTGTGCAGAGCGCCTCGCACGAATTGCGCACGCCGCTATCGACCATCGCGACCAGCGTTTACCTGCTCACGCGCGTTGCCGAGCCGGACCAACGCGCGGTGTACATCGCCCAGGTCCAGATTCAGATCGCCCGCCTGTCCCGGTTGATCGACAAACTGCTGGTCATGACCGAACTGGACAGCGGAACGCCGCTCACGCTCACGGCGCTGGACGTGAACCGGCTCGTGCAGCGCTGCATGGACGGCGTGCAGCGGATCGCGGCCCAGAAAGAGATGGCGCTCGTCTTTTCGCCCGCGCCGGAGCTTCCCCGCGTCGTTGCGGATTGGGATTGGTTGGAACAGGCGATTGAGAATGTCATCGACAACGCCGTGCGCTTCACGCCCGAAGGCGGCAGCGTCAGCGTAACGACCTGCGCGGGGGATGGCCGTGTCGTGATCGACGTGCGCGACAGCGGGCCGGGCATCCCCGACACGGACCTGCCGCACATCTTCGAGCGGTTCTGGCGCGCGGACGAAGCGCACAGCACGCCGGGCTTTGGCCTGGGCCTGCCCATCGCCCAGGAAGTGATCCGGCGGCACGGCGGGCGTATCGAGATCGAGACGTCGCCCGGCCAGGGCAGCGTCTTTCGTATCGTGCTGCCCACCGGGACGTAGGCAGCCCCGGAATCTCACTTGGCGCGACGGATTCCGGGCGGCGCGCTTCCGGCTCAGGCGTGGGCGCGCCAGCGGCGGCCTTCGTCCAGCATGGCCAGGAAGTTGCGCACCGGGATGTAGTTCGTCACGCTGTTGCCCGTGCCCAGCACGTACCCGCCGCCCGGCATACACGCATCCAACACCTGACGGGTGCGCGCCCGCACCGCCGCCTCGTCGCCGGACGCCAGCAGGTGCACGTCGATTCCGCCCACCACGCCGATCCGGTGGCCATAACGCGCCTTGAACTGTTCCACGGGCATGATCACGTCCTCGAACGAGTGCTTGGCGTCGATCTTCACGTCGTCGATCAGGTCATCCATGACCTTTTCGAGGTTGCCGCACGAGTGCAGGATGCAGATTTTGCCTTTGGCATGGGCCAGCGCCGTCAGCTTCTTGAGGTGCGGGAAGACATAGCGGCGCAGGTGGTCGGGCGCGATCATGGTCGCCGTCTTGAAGCCCATGTCATCGGCCAGGAGCAGGCCCATGACGCTGTCCATGTCCAGGAGCGCCTCGGCAATGGGCGTATAGATGCTGCTCACGCGGTCGGCCATGGCCTGAACCAGGTCCGGCGAATCATACAGCGCCAGCGCGAAGGGCTGGTAGCCCATCAGCCAGGTGAGCGGCTCGGCCATGCCCAGCGGGCTGACCAGCAGCTTCATGCCGTCGGGCAGGATGCTGGCCGCGTACTCGATCTGCGAGAAGTCGGCGTCTGCGGCGCGCGGCCACGGGTACTTCTCGAATGTCTCCCAGTCCGAGATCGGCCCTTCACTCTCGCTCTGCCAGTCGCGGTCCGCGCGCTTCAGCCCGGCGGTGTCTTCGGCCTTCACCTTCACCGTGGGCAAGAGCAGTCCGCCGCGCAGCCGGATGGCGTCGTAGCCCAGCCGATGCCAGAAATCGACCAGCAGGCGCGTCCAGCGCTTCATCTCCAG